>NZ_PJBM01000218.1:0-6578 GCF_002836075.1 Shewanella sp. GutDb-MelDb
CCCACAACAATAGATTCAAGTATGTATAACAATATCAATGATTTATTTAAAGTGTCTTTTAGTGCACATGCTAAAAAAGCAGCCTATATTAATATGGGACATAGCTTATCCTATCAAGATCTTGAAAGTAAAAGTAACGCTTTTGCTGCTTATCTACAATCTGAACTAAAAATGAAAAAAGGCGAACGAATCGCCTTGATGATGCCTAATTTATTGCAATATCCCATCACTATTTTAGGTGCATTAAAAGCAGGACTCATTATTGTCAATGTTAATCCACTTTATACCCCTCGAGAGTTAAAACATCAATTACGAGACTCAGGGGCCAGTGCTATTGTTGCTGTCACTAATTTTGGTAATAACCTGCAGCAAATACTGCATGAGACTAACATTAAGCATGTTATTTTAACCAAAATTGGCGATGAGTTAGCTATTCATAAGCGTACATTGGTTAACTTCCTTATCAAACATGTCAAAAAAATAGTGCCTAAATATCATATTCCTGACGCTATTTCATTGCGTAGAGCGTTAACCGAAGGCAAAAAACTTCCCTTTATTGATCCCCAAATAAAAGTAGATGATTTAGCATACCTCCAATATACAGGTGGAACGACGGGTCCTGCGAAAGGGGCAATGCTTACTCATAGTAATATTATTTCTAACGTTCTACAGGTTCATGCTCATTTTAGCCCAAGAACCTTATATGATAAGGAATATGCAGTAACCCCACTTCCGCTTTATCATATTTTTGCCAACTCAGTGAGTATGATGTTTATGCTCTTTCTCGGTGCAACTAATTTACTCATTACCAACCCACGAGATATAGATGGTTTCGTAGCAGATTTAAGTAAATATCCATTCACTATGGTTTTTGGATTAAATACACTTTTTAATGGTCTAAACAATCATGCTGGTTTTCAGGAATTAGATTTTAGTCATGCTCGTTTTACTATTGCAGGTGGAATGCCGACGCAGAAACATATTGCTGACCGTTGGCAAGAGCTCACTGGAATGCCCGTCATAGAGGGTTATGGCTTAACTGAATGTTCCCCAGTGGTCGCGGCAGGGACTCATCAACAACAATCATTTATTTCTTCAATTGGCGTCCCTTTACCCAGCACTGAACTCCGTATCGTTAATGATGATAATGAACCTTTAGGTCCCAACCAAATTGGTGAAATTCAAATTAGAGGGCCCCAAGTGATGAAAGGCTATTGGCAACAAGAAGCCGAAACCAATACTGTAATGCATGCAGGAGGTTGGTTAAGCTCTGGTGATATAGGAAGAATGGATGACGATGGGATTTTTTATATTGAAGACCGTAAAAAAGATATGATTCTAGTGTCGGGATTTAATGTTTTTCCAACTGAAATAGAAGAAGTTGCAACACTTCACCCTCACATCATCGAAGCTGCGGCCATTGGCATTCCTGATGACGCCACAGGAGAAAAAGTTAAATTATTTATAGTACGCAAAGGTAATGTGACCGTTGAAGAGATAAAAAAACATTGTAGAAAATATCTTACCGGTTATAAAAACCCAAGGATAATCGAATTTAGAGATGAATTGCCAAAATCAAATGTTGGCAAGATCTTACGTCGAGAATTGCGAGATTCTTAGGAGCGATTGCTGACGTCCTAAGGATAACCGGCATATTTGGCATAGATATGAGGCGCAGTCGAGCAAATCCGACTAAACCTCATTCACATGCTGACTGATGATGCCGTCAACGACCATTTCAGCAATTTGGTGCAACTCATCTTTAGTCGCTCCCTCTGCAGCCTGTAACGACATCCCTTTAAATAACGTCATGATCAGTCGGGCCAACGCTTCAGGTTGGCAACTGTCGTTGAGTTCACCGCAGCTTTTAGCCAATTCAAATCTATTAATTATCGTGGCTTGATTTTTTTCTTTGCGATTATTGATAGCGATTTTTATTGATTCACTCGCTTCATTGCATGACAAAGTACTATTAATCAATGCGCAACCTTGGGGATGACTGGTGTCAGTAAATTGTGCTGCTGCACCAATCAATAATGCTCGAATGACATCGGCAATATGTGCATGTTGAAATGCGATATTAAACAATGAATCAGGACGATTCTCATACAATTCAATCGCTTTTAAAAATAGTTGTTCTTTATTACCGAATGCCGCATATAAACTGGGTTTTTTAATCCCCATGACTTCAGTGAGTTCACTTAAAGAAGTGCCTTCATAACCATTACGCCAAAATACATTTAGCGCTTGCTCGAGTGCGATATCGATGTCAAACCCACGAGGGCGACCGACACCAGCCGCTTTGATTTCTGTCATAAAAGTAGTCCTACATTAGCGATTCGATATAAATCATGCTCTTACATACCTATTGATGTTCCACATCAAATACCCGTCGGCAAGATACCAAACAATGAGCAGCATCTCAACTGCTGTTAATGCACTGCATAATTTACATACAAATATAGCTTAGCCAGCGCTATTTCATCGAGTACGAATCTGACTTACATAGATTATCAAGTTATATACCGAACGGTACATAAATGATTGACAAGATATCAACAATCTATATATTACCGTTCGGTACACAACATATGTTACCAAGCGGTACATATTTAGGTAAGCAGTAACTAACACCATAAAAATCAAGATAACCTTAGCGGTATTGGGAAAGGACAGTAACATGAACATGATTAAATCAATTCGAAGCCTCGTAATCATCAGCTTTTCAGCGTTTGTATTGGTTGCATGCAGCGAGCAAACCACCACTCAACAAACTCCACCAACCGCACCCAAGGTGAATGTTGCTAAGGTGCTTTACGAAAGTATTACCGAGTGGGACCAATTCACGGGTCGCTTGCAAGCTCCTGAAAAAGTAACACTAATCCCACGTGTTTCTGGCTATATTGAGTCAGTCAATTTTCAAGAAGGCACATTGGTCCAAAAGGGTGAGGTGTTATTTACCATCGACTCGAGTGTGTTTGTTACCGAGGTTGAACGCTTACAAGCAGAATTGACCAGTGCAACGTCCGTTCATCAACTCGCTAAAAATGATTTCGAACGAGCCAATAAATTATTCAATCAAAATGCAGTCTCAGAAGAGTTAATCGATACTCGTCGTGCCGGCATGCATCAAACCGCAGCGGCCGTGGCATCAGTAAAAGCAGCCTTAACGCGCGCCCAACTCAATGTTGAATATACTCAAGTTACCGCGCCAATTAGTGGACGAGTCTCATTTGCCAGAGAAACAGCGGGCAATTATGTCACTGCAGGTCAAACCCATCTCACCAATTTAGTCTCAACCACAAAAATGTATGCCTACTTTGATGTTGATGAACAAACTTATTTAAAATATGCCGCATTATCGACTGCAAATAAGCGTAACGATCCACGGTCAGGCACCAATGTTGTGTTTATGGCATTAGCTAACGACACTGGTTTTGGCCATCAAGGCAAAATCGATTTTGTCGACAACACGGTGGATCAACAAACTGGCACCATTAGAGTTAGAGCTGCATTTGCCAATCAAGATAATCGCCTATTACCCGGTTTATTTGCCCGAATTAGAGTTGCAGGTAGTGCAACATACCAAGGAATTTTAATTGACGATAAAGCCATTTTTACTGACTTAAACAAAAAATTCGTCTTGGTGGTTAATGACCAAAACATCCTTGAATATCGCAATGTACGCCTAGGTGAAAAACTTCATGGGTTACGCATTATCAGCTCAGGTTTAACCCCAACCGACACCATTGTCGTCAATAGTCTGCAGAAAGTGCGCCCCAACGTCACCATTGAACCAAACGTCACTGAAATGGCAGACAGTACTCAATTGAACCATATCCACCAAGCACAACGACTCCTCAATAGCCTTCCACTAACAGCGAATGTTGTAGTGCAAGCCAACCAGGGTTAAGGGAAACACACTATGTTGTCGCAATTCTTTATTAAAAGACCTATTTTTGCCTCCGTGCTATCACTACTATTTTTGATATCCGGTGCGCTGGCCGTATGGCAATTACCCATCACCGAATACCCTGAAGTGGTGCCACCTACCGTGGTTGTTACCGCAAGTTACCCAGGGGCGAACCCTAAAGTGATTGCAGAAACGGTTGCTTCACCCCTTGAGCAAGAGATAAACGGTGTTGAAAACATGTTGTACATGTCTTCGCAAGCCACATCTGACGGCCGTATGACGTTAACCATTACGTTCGCTATTGGTGCCGATGTCGACTTAGCTCAAAGCCAAGTACAAAGCCGAGTAGAGCGAGCTAAACCCCGCTTACCTCAAGAAGTGCAGCGTTTAGGTGTCGTAACCGAAAAATCATCGCCCGATTTGACCATGGTGGTGCATTTAACCTCGCCAGATAATCGTTACGACATGCTATACCTATCAAACTATGCGGTTCTTAACGTCAAAGACGAATTAGCGCGTATCGAAGGCGTAGGTAATGTACGGATATTTGGTGCCGGTGACTACAGTATGCGAGTGTGGTTAGACCCCAATAAAGTGGCGGCCTTAGGTTTGTCACCTAGCAATATTGTTGCGGCGATTCGAGAGCAAAACCAACAAGCTGCGGCCGGCAGTTTAGGCGCTCAACCTAGCGGTGAAAGTGATTTTCAATTACTTATCAACGTGAAAGGGCGTCTATCCAACGTCGAAGAATTTGAAGATATTATCGTTAAGGTTGGTCAACAGGGACAAATTAGTCGCCTAAAAGATGTGGCTCGCGTTGAACTGGGTGCATCAACTTATGCATTACGCTCAATGCTTGATAACAAAGATGCTGTAGCCATGCCCGTTTTTCAGGCTTCTGGCTCAAACGCCATTCAAATTTCTGATGATGTACGTACCAGAATGGAGCAGTTATCACAATCTTTCCCTGAAGGGTTAGCTTACGACATCGTCTATGATCCCACTGTATTTGTGCGTGGATCCATTGAAGCAGTCATTAAAACGCTACTTGAAGCCTTATTACTCGTGGTACTGGTGGTAGTGCTGTTTTTACAAACGTGGCGCGCCTCTATTATTCCATTAGTCGCGGTGCCAGTTTCACTGATCGGTACATTTGCATTCATGCATTTACTCGGGTTTTCACTCAATGCGTTATCACTTTTTGGTTTAGTATTAGCCATCGGGATCGTCGTCGACGATGCTATTGTGGTGGTTGAAAATGTTGAGCGAAACATCTCAGAAGGTTTAACACCCGTCGCTGCAACCCAAAAAGCAATGAAAGAAGTGACCGGTCCTATTGTTGCCACTACTTTGGTATTAGCCGCAGTATTTATTCCGACCGCATTTATGTCTGGTTTAACCGGCCAGTTTTATAAGCAGTTTGCCTTAACCATTACCATTTCCACCTTTATTTCTGCGATTAACTCTTTAACGCTAAGCCCTGCGTTATCCGCGTTATTGCTAAAAGGTCACAATGATAAAAAGGATCTGCTCACTCGTAGCATGGACAAAATGCTAGGAGCTTGGCTGTTCAAGCCGTTTAACCGCTTCTTCGATCGCCTGTCCACTGGTTACAGCTGGGTAGTGAAGAAGGTGATCCGTTTTGGCGCCGTTGTAGGAATAATCTATATCGGTCTCGTCGGTTTGACCGGCATGCAGTTTGCGTCGACACCAACCGGTTATGTGCCTGGCCAAGATAAACAGTATTTAGTGGCCTTTGCTCAACTGCCCGATGCCGCGTCGATAGAGCGAACAGAAGAAGTGCTCAAAGAGATGTCGAGCATCATACTCGAGCAACCGGGTATTGCCCATGCGGTCGCATTCCCAGGCTTGAGCATTAATGGCTTTACTAACAGCACCAATAGCGGTGTGTTGTTCACGCCATTAGATGACTTTGATGACCGTAAAGATCCCTCTTTGTCTGCAAATGCGATTGCTGCTGCATTGAACCAGAAATTTGCGTCCATTAAAGATGCCTATATCGCCATTTTCCCACCACCACCAGTACAAGGTCTAGGCACCATTGGTGGCTTTAGATTGCAGATACAAGACCGTGCCAACTACGGCTATGAAGAACTGTACAGTGTCACCATGCAGGTGATGCAAAAAGCGTGGGCAACGCCCGAATTAACGGGAGTATTCTCCAGCTATCAAGTCAATGTGCCGCAACTTGATGTCGATATAGACCGTACTAAAGCAAAGCAACAATCAGTTTCATTGGATGAGTTATTTCGAACCCTACAAGGGTATATGGGGTCTGTTTATGCCAATGATTTCAATCAATTTGGCCGAACTTACCAAGTCAATGTACAGGCGGATGAGCAGTTTAGACAAACCCCTGAACAAATTTCTCAGCTTAAAGTTCGTAACATGAAGGGTGATATGGTGCCGATTGGGTCATTCATCAATGTCACCAACACGGCGGGGCCCGATCGCGTCATGCACTATAACGGTTTTACCACTGCAGAACTGAACGGCGGCGCTGCGCCGGGTTACAGTAGCGGTGAGGCACAAGCAGCGATTGAGAAGATTCTTGCTGAAACCTTACCAAACGGCATGACTTATGAGTGGACCGAAATCACCTACCAACAAATTCTGGCAGGTAATGCGGGCATGTATATTTTCC
>NZ_PJBM01000219.1:0-6422 GCF_002836075.1 Shewanella sp. GutDb-MelDb
CGGTATGACATTACAAAAAATCTCTTTCTCAAACTGCTCTTCGAGCTTTACACGCCACGATTGTTTATTAATTGGTACTAGATAAAAATTTTCACGAGACGTGTCCGTCACAAAAGCTAAATCATGACGCATTAATTCAAAATGAATATCATTAACAAAATCTGATGAAAAATTTTGCCGCCCCGTAAGTTGATTGATATCTTTTCGGCTTAAAGATACTCCTTCATTAAGCCCTTCAAACCTTAATCTTAACCAATCCGAAAACTCTTTTGCACTGACCATAGACATATAATGTACCTACAAGTTCCTCTATAGATAAATTAGGTATAACAGATAGCGGCCATATCGCCATATTTTTGACTGAATATAGCAGTTTTGGCACCATAAGTTCTAGCTACGCAGGTAAACACACTTTTTAGCTCTAAAAACACTGGGGCGGATTAATGTAGATACGCTAACCGTGCTTTTTTAAATGAGTCTTCTCCAGTGTTTAACCTATCACGTTAACGGCATACCAATAGCTTGTTTAAAACTGCAACTCGATTAGCTTTTCGTTTGATCAATAGGACTTCTATATTATTCGCTGATTAATATATTTAGTCGTTTAAATACCGTCAACCCCACCGACTTTAATTTAAGAAGTGCTGGTAGAAATATTTTATGGTAGCTAATGCTGCAAATTGAAAACGTTGCAGATGGTACGCTAGGTATTATGGAAGAGTGAGTGATTTATAATGAGCAGTAATAGCGCTGTTTTATGCTTGCGACAAAAAATAACAATTAGAAATGACTTAATGCCCTAATGAATATCGCTAACTAAAATAGAAATCATCTATGAGCCCTTTAAATGAGCCAATAAAAAAGCCGCTCTACAAGAGAGCGGCTTTTCAATAAAACGTGGTTATTACCAACCCGTTCTAGTACGAAGTGCTTTACCAATATCAGCAAGAGAACGTACAGTTGTTACGCCTGCTGCTTCTAGCGCAGCAAACTTATCTTCTGCAGTACCTTTACCGCCAGCGATAATCGCGCCAGCATGGCCCATACGCTTGCCTTCGGGTGCAGTAACACCAGCAATGTATGAAACAACAGGCTTAGTCACATTCGCTTTAATGTATTCAGCTGCTTCTTCTTCAGCAGTACCACCAATTTCACCAATCATTACGATTGCTTCAGTTTGTGGATCGTTTTGGAACATTTCCAATACGTCGATGAAGTTAGTACCAGGAATAGGGTCGCCACCAATACCAACACATGTTGATTGGCCGAAACCTTCGTCAGTTGTTTGCTTAACCGCTTCGTACGTCAACGTACCAGAGCGAGAAACAATACCGACTTTACCCGGCTTGTGAATATGACCTGGCATGATACCAATCTTACATTCACCCGGAGTGATAACACCTGGGCAGTTAGGACCGATCATACGTACGCCAGTCTCTTCAAGTTTAACTTTAACTTGAAGCATATCTAACGTAGGAATACCTTCAGTAATACATACGATTAGCTCAATGCCACCGTCGATTGCTTCAAGGATTGCATCTTTACAAAAAGGTGCTGGTACGTAGATAACTGACGCTGTAGCGCCTGTCACTTCAACTGCGTCTTTAACAGTATTAAATACTGGAAGACCTAGGTGAATTTTACCGCCTTTCCCTGGTGATACACCACCGACCATCTGAGTACCGTAATCGATAGCTTGCTCAGAGTGGAATGTACCTTGACCGCCAGTGAAACCTTGACAGATAACTTTGGTATCTTTATTAATTAAGACAGACATTATTTGCCCTCCGCAGCTTTAACAACTTGCTCAGCCGCGTCAGTTAGACTTGTAGCAGCAATGATATCTAGATCTGAGTTCGCAAGCACTTCACGACCCAGTTCAGCGTTAGTCCCTTCTAGACGTACAATAACAGGCACTTCAACGCCAACTTCTTTCACTGCGCCAATGATGCCTTCAGCAATCATGTCACAACGAACGATACCGCCAAAGATGTTCACAAGAACAGCCTTAACATTTGAATCTGACAAGATGATCTTGAATGCTTCAGCAACACGTTCTTTAGTTGCTCCGCCTCCTACATCGAGGAAGTTAGCCGGCTTGCCGCCATGAAGGTTTACGATATCCATCGTACCCATTGCTAGGCCAGCACCGTTAACCATACAACCCACGTTTCCGTCAAGTGCTACATAGTTAAGTTCAAACTTAGCCGCGTGAGCTTCACGAGCATCATCTTGTGATGGATCGTGCATATCACGGATTTTAGGCTGACGGAATAAAGCGTTACCGTCGATACCAATCTTGCCATCAAGACAATGAATGTTGCCTTCGTTTGTGATAACAAGAGGGTTGATTTCGAGTAATGCGAAATCATGATCTTCAAACATTTTCGCCAAGCCCATAAAGACTTTAGTGAACTGCTTCATTTGTGTTGGGTTTAGACCTAACTTGAAGCCAAGATCACGTGCTTGGTATGGTTGAGGACCTGTAATCGGGTCGATGATAGCTTTATGGATCAACTCTGGCGTTTCTTCTGCCACAGTTTCAATTTCAACACCACCTTCAGTTGAAGCCATGAACACAACGCGTCGTGTTGCACGGTCTACAACAGCACCTAGGTATAATTCTTCTGCGATATCGGTACAGGTTTCTACTAAGATTTTAGCAACCGGCTGGCCTTTCTCGTCAGTTTGATAAGTTACTAGGTTCTTACCTAACCACTTTTCAGCAAATGCTCTGATCTCTTCTTTATCGCCAGTAACTTTAACGCCACCTGCTTTACCACGGCCGCCTGCGTGTACTTGACACTTAACAACCCACATATCACCGCCAATATGTCCTGCAGCTTCTACAGCTTCTTGAGCTGTATCACATGCAAAACCTTCTGACACTGGTAAACCATATTCGGCAAATAAAGATTTTGCCTGATACTCATGCAAATTCATGATGATCTATCCATTATACTACTAATCAATTTTTCAACAGGCCCAAATGGACCTGCAGCGAGGGTATTGTCTGTCTTGATTTATAGGTCAAGTAGCAGACGAGTTGGGTCTTCTAGGAAGTCTTTAATAGCAACCAAATAACCAACCGACTCACGACCATCTACGATACGATGATCGTAAGAAAGTGCGAGGTACATCATAGGCAGGATTTCAACCTGACCATTAACTGCCATAGGGCGATCTTTGATGGCATGCATGCCTAAAATCGCGCTTTGTGGCAGGTTCAAAATTGGAGTCGACATTAGCGAGCCAAATACACCACCGTTAGTGATGGTGAAGTTACCGCCGGTCATGTCAGCAACAGTTAACTTACCGTCACGGCCTTTAAGCGCAAGTTCACGAACATTACGCTCGATGTCTGCAAGGCTCATCTTATCGGTGTCACGCAGCACTGGAGTCACTAGACCACGAGGGGTCGAAACGGCGATGCTGATGTCGAAATAGTTATGATAAACAATTTCGTCACCATCAATAGAAGCGTTAACTTCTGGGAATCGCTTCAATGCTTCAGTCACGGCTTTCACGTAGAAAGACATAAAACCTAAACGGATACCGTGGCGCTTCTCAAAAACTTCTTGATATTGCTTACGGATACTCATGATTGGCTTCATGTTAACTTCGTTAAACGTCGTTAGCATGGCAGTAGAATTTTTAGCTTCAAGTAGACGATTAGCAATCGTCTTACGCAGACGGCTCATCGGTACACGCTTTTCACTACGTTCAGCAAGCGGCGCTGCAACAACGGCTGGTGCACTAGGGGCAGGAGCTGCTTTAGCATTTTTAACAAATGCTTCAACATCTTCCTTAGTAATACGGCCACCAACGCCAGTGCCTTTAACTGCGCTTGCATTAAGATTATGCTCAGCAATTAAACGTCGAACTGATGGGCTTAAAGCATCACTTGTCTCTTCAGTTTCAGCTGCAGGCGTTGCCGCTTCAGCTTCAGCTTTAGTCACTTCTTGACCCGCTACTGCGCCAGCAACGAACTTAGCAATCACGGCTTCGCCTAAAACAGTCTCGCCTTCTTCCGCAAGGAATTCAGCAATTTGACCATCTTCAGGTGCAACAACTTCAAGTACGACTTTGTCGGTTTCAATATCAACAAGGATTTGATCACGAGAAACTTGCTCACCAGCTTGAACATGCCAAGTAGCAATAGTTGCATCAGCAACAGATTCTGGCAGTACGGGTACCTTAATTTCGATACTCATGGATAACGATCCTTTTTATATAATGTCTATAACTACAGTTTTAATGCACTGCTAATTAACGATTCTTGTTGCTGAGCGTGCAGCGTAGGGTAACCACATGCTGGCGCAGCTGAAGCTTCACGACCGGCGTAGCTCAACTGAGCTCCTGCAGGTACAACGCTCCAGAAATGATGTTGGCTGCAATACCAAGCCCCTTGGTTTTGCGGCTCTTCTTGGCACCAAACAAAATCTTTGACGTGTGCATAATCAGCGATCATCGCTGCCGCTTCTTCATGTGGGAACGGATATAATTGTTCCACGCGAATAAGTGCGACATTATCTTTGCCTTCTTTACGACGACGTTCTAGCAATTCGAAGTAAACTTTACCGCTACAGAACACAACGCGATCAACTTTACTCGGCTCTAAGTCATCAATTTCACCGATAACATTTTGGAATGTACCTTCGGCTAACTCTTCCAAGCTTGAAACCGCTAATGGATGACGTAGCAGTGATTTAGGTGACATAACCACAAGTGGACGACGCATAGGACGTACAACTTGACGGCGCAACATGTGATAAACCTGCGCTGGCGTTGATGGCACACAAACTTGCATATTGTGGTTAGCACAAAGCTGTAAGAAGCGTTCTAGACGCGCACTTGAATGCTCAGGGCCTTGACCTTCATAACCGTGTGGCAGCAACATCGTTAGGCCACATAGACGGCCCCACTTTTGCTCACCAGATGACAAGAATTGGTCAATCACCACCTGTGCACAGTTAGCGAAATCACCAAACTGAGCTTCCCACAGTGTCAGTCCACCAGGTTCCGCCGTTGCATAGCCATACTCAAATGCAAGCACTGATGCCTCAGACAAGACAGAATCAATAAGGTCAATTGGGCCTTGATCGTCAGCGATATTACGCAATGGCATATACGCCGTTGCGTCATTTTGATTATGCAATACAGCATGACGATGGAAGAATGTTCCACGGCCTGAATCTTGACCTGTAATGCGGATACGCTTCTTATCTTCAAGAATGGATGCGTATGCCAACGTCTCGGCAAAACCCCAATCGAGAAGCTTTTCGCCAGCAGCCATCGATAGACGGTCTTTGTAGATTTTTGCTACTCGAGATTGCAACTTGTGGCTTTCTGGCACATAACTGATTTTATCGGCGAGGTTCTTAATGCGATCCATTGACATTTGCGCAGGATAATCATCATTCCACTCAGCGCCGATATAGGGTGTCCAGTCGACAGAATGTAACGTCATAGGACGCCACTCTTTAACCACACAATCGCCTTCATCTAATGCATCACGATAAGCGTTCACCATCGAGGTCACTTCGTCGCTGCCGATTGCATTTTCAGCAATGAGCTTGTCGGCGTAGATTTTTCTTGGTGTAGGATGTTTTTTGATTTTGGCGTACATCAATGGCTGAGTCGCACTCGGCTCATCCGCTTCGTTATGGCCATGACGACGATAACAAACCAAATCAATCACCACATCACGCTTAAATTCATTTCGGTAATCAACAGCAAGTTGAGAAACAAAAGCGACCGCTTCAGGGTCATCAGCATTAACGTGAAAAATAGGCGCCTGTACCATCTTGGCAATATCAGTACAGTATTCTGTTGAACGAACATCTTCCATCAAGTTTGTGGTAAAACCGACTTGGTTGTTGACAACGATACGGATTGAACCGCCTACTTTAAAGCCGCGAGTTTGCGACATATTAAAGGTTTCTTGAACAATGCCCTGACCCGTAATAGCAGAATCACCATGGATGGTGATTGGCATCACTTGCAGGCCGGTGTCACATTCACGTCGGTCTAAACGAGCACGTACTGAACCAATAACCACTGGATTTACGATCTCTAAGTGAGATGGGTTAAAGGCGAGTGCAAGATGGACATTGCCACCGGGTGTTTCAAAATCTGAGGAAAAACCTTGGTGATACTTAACATCACCCGAGCCGTTAAGTTCATCGCTATGCTTACCGGCAAATTCATCAAACAACTCTGATGGTTTTTTACCAAGCACATTGACGAGTAGATTTAAACGACCACGGTGAGCCATGCCGATGACCACTTCTTTGGTACCTGCATCACCCGCACGATAAAGTATTTCGCGCATCATAGGAACAAGCGCATCACCACCTTCGAGTGAGAAACGTTTTGCACCAGGGAACTTAGCTCCAAGGTATTTTTCGATACCTTCGGCT
>NZ_PJBM01000228.1:0-66847 GCF_002836075.1 Shewanella sp. GutDb-MelDb
TTATTAGCGTAATTCAGTTTTTTTTAGGAAAAGAAAGTTTATTAGAGAAAGTTATATTAATTTTCTCTAAACACTAAATAACCACTACAAATCAGTTGTATGCCTAGTTTGAGTGATGTCAACGCTTAGCCTCTATCAGCTCCTTTTTATAACATGGCGGCCATGAGTGTGCATCATTTTAATAACGGCCTTTGTAAACGTTCAGAAACTCTGCCGCGGAAAACCCCATACCACAATAAATGGTCTAAACCATGCTACCCCTACCCTCAACTGAAGAGCCCATAGGTACTGAGTACCACTATCTCTAAAATAAAATTATACTATTGATTATTAATAACTGAAGAT
This sequence comes from Shewanella sp. GutDb-MelDb, assembly GCF_002836075.1. Lineage (NCBI taxonomy): Bacteria > Pseudomonadati > Pseudomonadota > Gammaproteobacteria > Alteromonadales > Shewanellaceae > Shewanella > Shewanella sp. GutDb-MelDb. The sequence continues at coordinate 346 of NZ_PJBM01000228.1, forward strand.
ATAATTTCCGTTGTGGATTTTCGCTAAATGAAATGCCGAGTTCTGCCGAATAAAGCTCGGAAGGAACATGTTTTAAAGGTTTTTCATTTTATATTAATCACAGGCTTTATCTTATGCTAAAAGTGTCGACTTACTTAGGCTATAGATTGTTGTTTTTTACTCATGCTATGACTCGATGTAAACGACTGAGCTGATTATTGAGTTCTGTTTTTACTGAGTTCAGTGTTTAACTAAGTTTATGTTGAGGTTTGTTTTGTCTGCCTTTTACCACCGATGTCGCTATTTCTTTCTTCCCCTTTTATTCACTGGCATAACATTGAGCATAATTCAGCTCTCTCAGCCAAGCTTACAAACTTGGCAAGGAGTGATTGAACAACTGCCTAACTGGCTACTTCCTGCTGTCGCTATCATCGCGCTGCAATTCAACCGCAGTCGATTAGCCTATTTAGCCATCTTATTGTTGGCATATTACTTCTGTATCACCACTGATCAAGTTGCAATAACAGAGTTAAATCTATACTCAGATCCGCTACTGCTTGCAGGTGCTCTCACCATTACTTGGTTCGCGTTTATTAAAGACAGAGGGCTTCTGTCTTCCCATAGTGTAGTGAGGATCCTTGGGGTAATATTGAGCTTGGCAGTCGCTTTAGGTTGGATCTGGGTTAACACTAAATTCAAGATAACACTCGATAGTTATCTTCCCAGTATGGTTACCATAGAGATTCGAATATTAACGCCTTTGTATATCTGCTTATTATTGGCTTTTATGCGAGGAATTTGGCCGTCTAATTTGGTCAATACTTCGATATTCATTACATTAGTATTATGGGCAATACATTTTATTTATCCTAGCTTGATCCCCATCTCCATTTCCATGACAGCATTGGCCATTCTTTATATTTTAACGGTCCTGACAGATTCCTACTTTCTCGCTTATCGTGATGAACTAACAGGGCTCGCTTCACGCCGTGCCCTTTATAATGCAGTGCTTTCCCTAGGCCGTAAATACAGCGTGGCCATGCTAGATATAGATCATTTTAAGAAGTTTAATGATACCTATGGCCATGATGTTGGTGATCAGGTTCTTAAGCTCGTCTCCAGTAAAATTGACCAGGTAAATGGCAATGGTAAAGCCTTCCGCTATGGCGGTGAGGAGTTCACCATCATCTTTCCCCGTAAAGATGTATCATCAGTTATCCTCTATCTTGAAGAGGTGCGCGAGGCCATAGAAGACTACGATATAGTGCTACGCAATGATAAACGTAAGCAACAAACCAAAGCTAAACGTAGCACCACTCAAAGTGACAGGAAAACTGTCAATGTCACCATCTCGATAGGCGTTGCAGAACATAAAAATGGCGAAACTTTTGAACAAACCCTGAAGAGATCTGATGTAGCCTTATACAAGGCGAAGAAAAAAGGACGTAACCAAGTTTGCGTTTAGTCCGTCACAGAGATAAATGAAAGTAGTGAATCAAAAGGCGATTTGTTAACTATTCTTTCTATAGTCGTGCCTCAACTAACCCTTTTGCGTATTCGGTGCGTTAGTACTTATAACGATACTTATCAGCCAACACACAGCAGAGAACGCAACATGAGAAAAATAACCTTACTTAGTCTTATAACCATCACAACATTATTTCTCCTAGGCTGCGATGCTCAGAAAACAGAACAAGCGTCAGCGGGCTCTATCAGCTTGGCAAACCCCGCATCTACTTATTGTGTCGCTCAAGGCGGTACCCTCTCGATTGAATCTGAAGAAGATGGGCAAGTTGGTTATTGCACCTTGCCCAGTGGTGAGAGAGTGGAAGAGTGGCAGCTGTATAAGCGTGACCACAAAGAGAGTAATGAGGATATTGAAGTGACCGAGATGCTACACACTCCGAATCCAGCAGCGGAATACTGCTTAAAACTGGGTGGTACTTCAGATCTTTCCAGCGGTAATTGTATTTTGCCAAATGGCGAAAAAATTGATCAGTGGCAACTATTTCGCCGAGATCACCTGTTTATCGACCCACAAAATAGATAGCTCAGCAGCAAGTCCACCAATAAGATAAATTCAATCGACCGAACGAGCCGTTGCCATCAGTAAGCCCTTCTCGATCCAGATTGATACCTCTACGCCCCTTACGACTTGTTCAATGGGTTGCTGCCCTTGCTCTAGCACTGGCAGCTCTCCATAAAGACTGGGATCGTATTGCACCTCATACAGAGTAACGGGTGCACCGTTATCCTGTTTAAAGCGGATCTGCGCGGCTGTTAGCCCTTGAATGGAGCAGTAGCGGCCGCCCAACATTTTACTTGCGGAGTTATCTAACAAACTCGAATTAACCAAGGTGAAATCCAGTTGAGTGAAATACTCTCTAAGCTGGTTTAAGTTTTGTGTTTGCACTTCCAGTGGTTTCATCTTCACATGATTACGGGCGACTTCATCGGCTATTTTCCAGCCCATATCTCTAGCCGCAATGGCCGGTGAACCTGAGTGTAAATAACGGCGTAACTCCACACTCGAAGACAACTGATATCCTGCCACCAGCAGCAATAAGCTGGCGACCATGGCGTAAACCATTTTGCTGATACTGCGAGATTTTTTGTTAGGGATCTTGCCCGCGCTTGCACCAGTAGATATTTCGCCAGGTACTTCGCTGCACTGAGCACGATTATATTCAGTAAGCTGAGCATCGGTCAGGGTAGCAGGCTGCGCTAGTGACGGCGTGTCTGCGGCCAACGTTGACGAGTCAGCCGCTAACAGCGCTTCCATGCGTGCGAGCCCATCTTGTGAAAGACTTTGTGCTTCAATATATTGCTTTACCATGCCTTTAAAGTTGTTGTCGGCGGCGCCGTGTTTTTTACTCATGATGTTAGCCCCCCTGACCTGTGGTATTTGTTTGAGCAGACAGCTGCATAATATCGACTGATTTAATCTTAATACGATGCAATCTCGATAAAATGGTGCCTCTGGGTTGACCTAAATCCTTAGCAATTTCAGCGGCGCTATAGCCCTCAACCGCCCATAGATAAAGCACCTCTCGTTCCGCCGCGTTTAGCTGCGAAAACAGATACTCGATTAAGTCATGCTGTAGCTCGACCTCTTCCAAACATGTTTCATCGAGTAAGGCGGGAGCATGATCATCTATGGGTTCGAAATCAATTATTTTTAAGCGCCTGCAATCATCAATAAATTGATTACGGATCACGGTGCGTAAATAGGCCCTAGGGTGCTCTGGTTTTGCTTCGCTCTTTAACCAACGTTCAATGGCTGTTTGCAGTAGGTCTTCCGCTTGCGCATTATGCCGAGTGAGACATAAACAATAACGGTATAAGCTCTGTAACAGCTCTCTATCCATCATGGGTTACCATTGACCTATAGCCAGCAATCCACCCTTGTTGGATCAACTGCGGCAGTATGTTCAAATCAACATCAGCATCCGTTAATGCCCCCAAAGACAAGCCGCGCTTTATCGCCAGCAATAGCAGTGCTTCAGCAGCTGAAACCAGCGTGAATGTCGTCTTAAAACGCTCTCTAAAGGTCAATAGGTATAGTGGAGATGTGTCGCTTTGCGACTGTGAATATTTCACTGCATCAGCTGAAGCTTGATGCTTTAACCAAATGCGATGCACTGGATACCTACAGGTAAGTAACTCCATGTCAGGCTGTAATAACAACACCGCTTGTTGTTGCTGCACTTCACTCAGTTGTCCCAGCCTTTCAAGTTTACACACCTGCGGTTGTTGCAAAAAATCTGTACGGTTCTGTGCGTAATAACCTTGCTTTAACGACCACTCTAGCGCCGCGAGTTCAGGCAGATACTCAAGTCCCGCAAACGCTTGATGTTGCTTTATCTCTTTAGCGAGCAGCTGTGAAAACTGTGCGCCATAATGATTTAAATTAGCGTCGTTAAGTGGATAAGCGGTGCAATACTGCTGCGCTAACTGACTAAAACAGCCCTCACCTAGCACCGTTTGGCACACTGGAAAACTGGTCTGTAAACCATTTAACAACGCCTGAAATGCATTATTGCGATAGACACTCAGCCGCGACTGTTCACGCTGATTGACCATGCTGAGCAGCTCACTATCATCGCCATCAGCTTGCAACGCTTGAATAAACGCCCCTTGCCAGTCAGCTAAGCGCATTGGTCAACCCCCGCTGATGGCTTGCTGTTGAACTGCATGATATCAGCGGCAATCTGTCGCTCTTGCAACAGTCTATTTAATGAAGGGATCTCGCTGTCCCACTCGATCATGGTGGGAATATTGCCATTAAGCTCTATATAGCGCTGATAAGCGTTCCAGACTTGCGGATCGACGGGGTGGTTATGCGCATCAAGCAGATAGTCACCTTTTTGATGAAAGCCTGCCAAGTGGATCTGTTTCACCCGCTGTGCAGGTACAGCATCTAAAAATGACTGCAACTGCTGATCAAGATTCACGCTCGTCACAAAAGCATTGTTGATATCAAGCAGCAGATAGCAATCTGCCTCTTCGGCAATCGCGGCGATAAACTCCCCCTCACTCAATTCATTATGTTGACAGCTCATGTAGGTAGACACATTTTCGAGCAATATTCTTTCACCCATAATGTCTTGAGTTTGCTTTATCCTGTTACTGATATGCATTACCGCTTCGGCGGTATAGGGCAGCGGTAGCAGGTCAGCCACCTTAAAATCGTCGTTGCCAGAAAAGCTCGCGTGTTCCGAATACCAATGGCCGCCACACGCTTGCTTGAGTGATTTGATCTTATTGAGGTAATCAACATCTAGCGTATTCGCACCGCCAAGAGACAAGCCCACGCTGTGAAACACCAGCGGAAAACGCTCGCTAATACGATTGAGCAGATGTTGATTCAGTCCGCCGTCCACCAGCCAGTTATCAACCAATACTTCAAGCCAAGGGATCTCAACACTGTCGTCAGCCAGAATCTGTTGTACGTGAGGAATGCGCAGGCCAATACCTGCGCCTGCTATAGCCGTAGCTAACATTAGCTTTTAGCCGGTTTAACCGCTTTTACTTCGCCGCCGGCTATCTTGTCGCATGTTCCAGCGGGCACATAAACCCACTCAGCCGCCAAGTTGTCAGTTTTAGCTTGGCCCGCACAACCATGGCTACCATCTAAAGCACCACAATCATTGGCACCCGCTTTAGCGATACCAGCGCATTTTTCCCACTCTTTCGGTTGATCAGGTACCGCTTGTGCACCTAAAGATAAACTGGCAGCCAAAATACCTGCCACGGTTACGCCGAGTGCTGTTGTAGATTTCATATCGATTATTCCTTTTGATAGATAACACATTCAACCCTATAACGATTGAGTCATGGGATTGATTGCATTGTGGTCAAAATTAATTCTAGTTGAATCGAGATGAATCGTGTAAACCACTCACGCTAGCGGGAACAAGTACCACTTTCGCAACGCTTCTTACCGGTTAACAGGTAAGAGATACGGTAGCGATGCTTAGCAAAAAATAGATAACCTTTATCGGCGAATGGTTTCACTAATGAGCAGCGTAGCAGTGAAACCCACCTCTCTTTGCCGACCACTTTCCAAGCTTCGTAAGTAACATCAAGCCCGGTAATAATTGAACCATCTGGACGTTGGGCATGCAGTATGCGGTTAGCAACAGTGAAATCAATCTCTGGAAATTTACTCGCAAAATCACTCTGATTAAGATCTTGTAGTTCTATATCATCGCCAATATCTCGGGCTTTTATATGCTGCATTTCAGCGTCACAAAGCGGACAAAGTGAGTCATAAAAAATACGTAGTTTCATTGCAAACCTCCAAACAACTGATGGATCAACATCAGTAAATGCATACTCACAGCCACCAACGTTAGGCGATGTCTCATCGAGAGATAGTCATCATTAAGGCATAGCGCTTGCGATTTTTTCTCAACCGCAAGCAAACTTAAATAACCTACCGACAGAATTGCCAGACTGATGACCTCTTGATTGAGTAATAAAGCGACCCAAGCGAGTATTGAATAAAGATTACTGAGGATCAGTAATCGACCTATGGTGCCACTCGTCGATAGGGCTAGCGCACGGCCCCAAAGAGTGCCGGAAATAAAGCTAAGGATAATCGCGCTGTAGCTAATAAACGCAAAATGGGCACTAAACCACGGCTGCTGCCAACCCAGCCAAACCATTAATGTGGATAAGATAAAAGGCAACAGCCCGGCATAACCCAGTCCTAGCCAAACACGTTCATTTTTCCCCATAGCGGACTCATCTTCAGCGCTAAACATGACTAATCTGTACGATGTCAGTTGACTTTTAGATCTCTGCTTGATGTAAATGAGTCGTTAAGAGTTGATCTTAATCGCGGGATTATCCGTATTCTTGCCTATAATTGTACTTTTGGCCTCGCGTGAGTTTGAAAGCCCGTAGCTAAGGAAGCTAACGTTCGATATACGACTGGATGGATGCCTTAGCCGAGAATAACTATTAGCTTTTTGCTTTCAGTGCTTTAAATTTCCACTGAATGAACAGATACTGAATACCATCAGTATCCATTTAAAAGGACTCTAAATGACGACCAGCAATGCCATTATAAAAGTGACCAATTTACGCCTGCGCACCTACATCGGCTTCAATATCGAAGAGCGCGAGAAGATGCAGGACGTGGTGATTAACATTGAAATCCACTACCCCGCAAGCAATGCGATTCGAGAAGATAATGTAGACGAAGCGCTCAACTACAAGAAAGTGACCAAAGCGGTTATCCAACATGTGGAAGAGGGACGATTCCTACTGTTAGAAAAGCTCGTGTCTGACGTACTCGACATCAGTAGTCAACATCCATGGGTGCAATATGCCCGTGTGACGATTGATAAACCCCATGCATTAAGATTTGCAGACTCTGTTTCATTGTCACTCGAGTACCGTAAATCCTAATGCCCAATTGCCAAATTATTCATTCACAGCAGGAGTCAACTATGGATGTATCACAGGCTGAACAAGTGAGAGAAGCACTCATTGCCCAAGGGCTCGAAACGCCATTAACGCCCTCGGATATGACCGCCGAGCAAAAATATGAACGTATTAAAGGCTTAATGACTGAAGTCGTATCCACCCTAGGGCTCGATCTTAGCGATGACAGTTTGCAAGAAACTCCGCATCGTATTGCCAAGATGTATGTAAACGAAATATTTGCAGGCTTAGATTATGCAAATTTCCCCAAAATTGCCCAAATTGAAAATAAAATGGCTATCGATGAAATGGTACGGATCACCGATATCAGCGTGGTCAGCACCTGCGAGCACCACTTTGTCACCATCGATGGGCTCGCAAAAGTCGCCTACATACCCAATAACACCATTATCGGTTTATCGAAGATCAACCGCATTGTGCGATTTTTTGCTCAACGCCCTCAGGTGCAAGAGCGCTTAACCAAGCAAATTTTAGTCGCACTGCAAACATTACTGGCGACCGATAATGTAGCGGTGAGCATTGACGCCACGCACTACTGCGTAAAGTCCAGAGGGGTTATGGATACCCAATCTAAAACTCAAACGACAGCACTGGGTGGAAACTTTAAATCGAATGCTTCAACCCGTGCAGAGTTTTTAAGATAAATAAAATCAGCACCTCGGCTATCAGGCCCTAAAGGAATTAGATTAACGGAAGTGGTATAATGACAGCCCCCATTTTAATTACGGGAGTCGGTAAGCGTGTCGGCTTTTATCTTGCTAAACATTTAGCCCAGCTAGGACACAAGGTGATTGGCACCTATCGTAGCCAATACCCGCAACTGCAAGAGCTTGAAACCTTAGGTGTCGAGCTGCATCGATGTGACTTTGAAGATGCATCACAACTTGATGAGCTACTGGTCACGCTAAAACAGCAACCTGCAATCAGAGCCATTATCCATAATGCATCCGATTGGTTACCAGACGGTGATGCAGCCTCTGCCATATCCATTATCGACAAGATGATGCGTATTCATGTCAGCGTGCCTTATGCTATCAACCTTGCCCTGACAGAGCAGCTCAATGCCTATACCGGAGGCACTGCTGATATTATTCACATTACCGATTATGTCGCTGAAAAAGGCAGTAAGAAGCATGCCGCTTATGCCGCCAGTAAAGCAGCACTGCACAACTTAACCTTATCGTTTGCCGCTAAGTTAGCGCCTAGTGTTAAGGTCAACAGTATTGCGCCCGCCATGCTGATGTTTAACCCCGATGACGATGAGCAGTACAAGCAAAAAGCCCTCAAAAAATCACTGCTACAGAAAGAGGGTGGCGAGAGTGAGATTTTAAATGCGGTGACTTACTTGTTGCAGAGTCAGTATGTGACGGGACAAGTGCTCAAGATTGATGGGGGTCGACATTTAGTTTAACGACGGCATCAATGTGATCGTAAACCCGAGCTCAGTTTAAAAATAGCCCATCGAAAAGGCACGTAAATACGTGCCTTTTTTCTTTAAATTAACTTCTCAGTTCGGTTTAGTGGCTTTGCAAGCTGCGAACATCTGCGCCTGTTGGCCCTTGGTAAACCCTTAAACCAAACTCCGGCAATATGGCGAACACATGGTCAAAGATATCAGCCTGAATGTCTTCATACACTGTCCACCGAGTATCGTTGGTGAAAATATATAGCTCAATAGGGACACCCGATGATGTCGGCGCAAGCTGACGAACCATCAATGTCATGTCTTTATGTATTTGCTCATGCTGTTTCAAGTAGGACAACATGTAAGCTCTGAACGTGCCGATGTTGGTTAGGTGACGACTATTCACGGGCATGTCGGCATCAACAACTTGAGCGTTAAATGTAGCGATCTCCTGCGATTTAGCAGTGAAATAAGACTTAAGGTGATTAATCTTAGCTAAGCGTTGTTTATCGTCTTCGGTTAAAAAACCGATTGAACAGATATCTATTTGCACCGAACGCTTGATCCTGCGACCACCTGATTCAGACATTCCGCGCCAATTTTTAAAGGCATCAGACACCAAAGCATAAGCTGGGATCATGGTAATCGTCTGATCCCAATTTCGCACTTTAACCGTGGTCAGCGATACCTCTTCTACCGCACCGTCGGCGCCATACTTGTCCATTTGGATCCAATCCGTTGGGCTCACCATTCTATTGGCGGCCAACTGAATTCCGGCCACAAAACCCAATATGGTGTCCCTAAAGACCAACATCACCAAACCCGTTGCGACACCTAAACCACTGAGAAAATAGACTGGCGATTGGTCAGCAAGCACTGAAACAGAGATGATAATGGCGACGAAAAACATGAATAACTTAAACAACTGCACAAAGCTTTTGATGGGTAATCGGCGGCTGACCAAGTTTACATCTGCAATTTCATTGGCGGCATCAAGTCCGCTATACACTGCTCGCACAAACAAAATAACGATAGTGACATCTAACAATCTGTCCGCCAAACTCGCCAATACAGCATGTTCGGTCAACGCTAGCGGCAGAATAATATTGAGGATCAGCGCAGGCACCAGCTTAGCTATTTTCTCCAGTACGCGATAGCGCATGAAGATGTCGTCCCAAGTGACACGAGAACGCTGGATAACCATGTTCATCGTGCTAACGACACCTCGCTTAACAACAATGTAGCCAATAAATGCCACAATGAAACAGGCTACAACCAAAATGCTAGTTGAAACCCCATCTGCAGGCTGGCTGTCGATACCAGCACTGGCTAACCATTGCGTAATAGTTGCTCGTAATTCCTGATCCAAAATCTAAATCTCCAAATAGTGAGTAGACAAAAAGTAACTCATCAATCTTATAAAAAAAAGCCAACACCCTAGAATCAAATAACAAACAACAGCGTTACAAACATCAATTTTAACAGCTATTTGAGCATTGTGAGTTGACTGTAATCTAAAGATTCACAACAATCCATTTTCTATTACCTGATAGCCAAATGAGAAGACCATGACCAAATATCTAATTGTCACCCTTTTGGCTTTAATGAGCACTCAAGTTAGTGCTAATGACTTCAGTTTTGATGAACCCATCTTACCTAAACCTGTCATCGCCCTCACGCTAGACTACATACCCGCGACATCTGACATGTATGGCATCACCATTGCGCCAAGCCATTACGACACTGATTATGCCAACTGGGGCTATTACATTGGCTATGCGCGGAGCAAAGAGACTGATGTCATTGTAGAAGAGCCTGGCGAAGCCCACACCAAAGATACCCAGTGGCGCTTTGGTCTCAGCTATACCTTGCTGCCTAAGTTAAGCTTATATGGCGGCGCCGCCGCTTATTCCAGCGAGTATACCTATACCAATAATATCGTGCCCTTGATTGTCGGCGGTAAGCCCGTTTGGGAAACTGACAAAGATACCACTTGGGGAGCTGAGATAGGCTTACGCTATGTAGTGGGTAAGCACCTTTCTTTAGGCGCTGGTTATAATTCGGCCACTGAATCTGCCGTATTCAGCATTGGTTACAGTATGTAGTTTGGCTGATAGCTTAAAGCGAGAATTTTTGATCTTGTCAGTATTAATTTATCTGCAGTTTGACTATGCTAGAACAATCTCCTTTATCAGGTAAATTGTCATGTATAACACTCTGCGAACCTTCGCTTCTGTCGTCTTATTAGTCTTTGCTTTACCAGCACTTGCAGACGAAGTCGGGCGAGTCACACTAGAGAATGGCGCAACAGTCAAACTCAACGATGATTTTACCTGGGAATATGTGATCCTAGAAAGTCAGACTCAAGACAGCACTGTAACCGCAGTCACTCTACCAGCCACCATCGCAGCAACTTCTGCCGCTGTCGCAACCGACGACAGCACAGTCGCTAACACAGCACCAGCAGTGCCGACCACATTACCTGCCAATGCCGACAACCTGACTTCAAATGCGATAGCTCAAGCAGCCCTGCTTAAATCAACGGGTAAAAGTGGCGTAAAAGTTAGCTTTTTTAATGAGCAGTGGGACGATGATGGCCGCCTTGGCTTGACCTTCGAGCTATCGAGCAATAGCACAGAGCATTATGTGATGATCGAATTAGAGATCAGCTTATTTGCCGATTCTGGTGCACTCATTAAGAAAGAAACGGTCAATGTATGGCAAGCTGTATTTAGAATGCCTGACTCTTATTTACGTAAAGGCCAAACTCGAGAAAGCCGTGTGTTCTGGATAGAAGGCATAGATAAAGCCCAGTGGACTAAGCAGCTGATGAGCTTGAAGATGAAAGAGATGGATTCTCGCATGTAGTTCGCCCTTTGTGTAAGCAATACCCTTTAGAGACCTAGCCAATTCGGCTGGGTCTTTTTGTATCAGCTTAGAGTATTTTTGCTGCACAATTTTATCTGCAGCAACTAGAGCTGAGGCCCTTCGGCCTAGAAAGTTGTGGCGCTTAATCCACTCCTGAGTTTTAAGATGTCAAACTTTACCAGATAGCCAACAACCAGAAACCCTGCCTTGTTTTCAGCAATTGTAATGGATAGCTCACAAGGCAATTTACAAGCGCTTAAGTATATCGATACATTTAGTGGCGACAGTATGGTCACCAGTCACATAAGCAGTTGTTATGGCGCCCTCTTTCATTATGCATAGTGCATCCACAAGCATAGGATCACTGTCTTTTACATGCCGTGTAATCAACTGTCTTACTTGCGCTTTATGGCTTTGGCAAAACCGAGATAAATGACTATTGGGATCACTAAACTCAGCGGAACTATTAATAAAGAAACAACCGCGAAAATTCCCCAACATAGGTTCTGAGTCGGTAAACCAGCTTTCTAATGCATTAAACAGTTGTATTACTACACGGTCATTAGAACCAGCTCCCAGCAGTTTCTCCTCTAGCCACACCATAAATATTGCATGCCTTTGCTCTAGGGCTGCAAGTATTAAAGCGTCTTTACTTTCAAAGTGACGATACAGGGTTTTTTTAGCGATACCTGAGACCTTAAGCACTTCATTAATGCCAATGGAATTAATGCCATTTTCATAAAAAAGCTCTAAAGCGGTATCGATTAATAATTGACGTTTAATATTCATATTCCTCTCCAATAGTTTCTATATTGACAAAAGGAGACAGATTTGTCTACAATTAACAGGTAGACACATCTGTCTCCTTGGCTTTAGGAAATAAATATGAACAAATTTACCTTAGCGCTGATTGCAGGGCTTGGGACATCACTCGCGATTGGATTGCTGTCGTATTTTGATGCAACGCTAACCAATACCGCTCTACTAATGGCGCCTTTTGGAGCGACTGCGGTACTTGTTTTTGGTGTTTCTGACAGCCCTCTAGCGCAACCTAAAAACGTGATACTAGGTCACCTAATCACCTCTTTTATTGGAGTGTTTTTCTTTCAATTCATTGACGTAACGCCAATGAGTTTAGCGATAGCGACGGGGTTGGGAGTCAGTGTCATGTTATTCACTAAAACAACCCATCCCCCAGCAGGAGCGAATCCAATACTCATTATGTTGTCAGGGCAAAGCTGGGGATTTTTGGTGACTCCCGTACTCATTGGTGCGGTGACCATCGTACTCGTCGGGAAAATGATGCAAAAGGTTAAACATCAGTTCGATTCAAAATCTTAGCCAAGCAATCAATGTTCATAATTGCTTATTGCGAGTTGCAACGCTTGAGGTCGAGTCTACGTGACTCGATCTTTTGTATCCGTTTTAGTGTTTATCCAATAGGTAGTTATACCCACAACTTTGAACGCATCAACCATGTGGCCAACAAAAGTGAAGTTAAAATGTCCAACGCTTACCGCATAATTCAATGCCACACCGCAATAATACTAACTCGTTATTTTAATATACCTTTGCTAGAGTAGTTTTTATCAGTGATATAAACCTTGTTATAGTATCGATAATAAAAATCTTGGGGTAGCTCCGTTTTTTCAAGCAAATAAGGACATTGAATGAATTTAAACCGAGTAACACTGCCAGTTAATGATATGGATATATCAACTCAATTTTATCGTGATTTAGGCTTCGCCCAAATAGTCGGCCCCCCCACTATGCGCGCTTCGAATGCCCTGAAGGCGGTGGCATAGTGATATATTTTGAGCACCAGCAATTAGATGATTGGGTAGGCGAAAATCGACTTAATCCACCATGGCGGGTAGAGCTTAGTACTTAAACTACACATAAAAACACTGCACTTGAAACCGTTGTGAGTAGCAACATGTTGCTTATTATTAATAACCGTACCAAAAGGCGTACTCATGAGAAATAGTGTTCGTTTTCAAAATAAACAATACTCCCCTTCTAAAGTCATATGCATTGGCAGAAATTATGTCGAGCATATTAAAGAACTCGATAATGAAGTACCGACTGAGCCGGTTATATTTTTAAAGCCCAATTCCGCTATCTCAAGTCACCTTTATCTTCATGACACAGACAGTATTCATTACGAAGGTGAAATATCCTTACTGATTGAATCTGATAACTTTGTAGCGGTGGGTTTTGGTTTGGATTTAACCAAAAGGGATCTGCAATCCGCATTAAAGAAAAAAGGCCTGCCTTGGGAAAGGGCTAAAGCATTTGATCAATCAGCATTATTCAGTCAATTCGTTGCCATCACTGAACCGATGTCACAATTAAAGATGCAGCTAACCATCAATGCCAAAGTCGTGCAAACAGCTGATTATGATCTGATGTTACACAAACCAGAGTCACTGTTAAACGAGGTTAAAACCTTCTTATCGCTAGAAGATGGCGATATTCTGATGACAGGCACGCCAAAAGGCGTTGGAAAAATAAACCCACACGATGTACTTGTAGGTCAGATCTTTAGTGGTAAAACCCTGCTAGTGGAGCACACTTGGTCAGTCCAAAGTAACTATCAAGGTCTAAAGCGGTTTAATTCATCATGCTCTCTGGCATCTTCACTGCCACCATATGCCCTTCGGCACAAACTATTCCGTTAGCGGATAGTGTGATATCTAACACCACTTTTCTCGGTTTTATCTCGCGAATAACACCACGCAACTCTAGCTCCACACCCATTGGCGTCGGTGCGAGATAGTCAATATTCAGTGCTGCGGTGACAAACCGAGGCGGCTCTTGATCGCGACTTCCAAATGCCCGTTGACCCGCGGCGCTGGCACTGCCTGTGCCGTGGCAATCGATTAAGGACGCTATCAGCCCACCATAAACAAAACCCGGTATTGCCGTGTGAAATGGCTTTGGCATAAAGTGCGCGATGGTTTCATCGTCATCCCAATAGCTTTTGAGTTGGTGACCATGAGGATTGTTTTTACCACAGCCATAACAATGACTGAGATCTTCTGGGTATTGGTCTTGAAAAGACTGACTTGTCATACCGTCTCCTGACGCATTCAATTACTGCCCTTACGCTATTACTAATTGTGATTTTCAGCAACACAGACATAAGCCTTAAGACTAAAGGCTGCAATGCAACTCATCGGCAAAGATCCATCTCAGCACGAGTCTGTAGATACAAAAAAAGGGACTATCAATCGATAGTCCCTTTCTAGCTATTTTAAGGCTAACGAGCCGATAAAACAGTTACAGGCTTGGCAGAATATCTGCTGGCAAGTAAGCGTTAAAGCTAGCAGTCAGCAGTAGGTTTGTTGATGCTTCGATATCGGGGCCGAAGAAACGGTCCTTATCGTAATAAGAAACCAACTCACGGATCTCAGCTTTCGCCTTTGCCACTGCTGCACTTGGCTGTAATGGACGACGAAAATCTAAACCTTGCGCCGAGGCCAATAGCTCAATCGCTAACACACCGCGGGTATTTTCAGACATATAACGTAAACGACGCGCCGCAAAGGTGGCCATAGACACATGGTCTTCTTGGTTAGCAGATGTTGGCAAGCTATCGACTGAGGCTGGGTGAGCGTAGGTCTTGTTCTCTGAAGCCAGTGCTGCAGCAGTTACCTGCGCAATCATAAAGCCTGAGTTTACCCCGCCATTTTCAACTAAGAAAGGCGGCAACTTAGACAAATTAGGATCGATAAGCAGCGCGATACGACGTTCAGCAATTGAACCCAACTCCGCAATTGCAATCGCCAAGTTATCGGCTGCCATCGCTACTGGCTCAGCGTGAAAGTTACCGCCTGAGATAATGTCACCGGTATCTTGGAACACTAATGGGTTATCAGTTACACCGTTAGCTTCGGTGCCTAACACCTCAGCTGCGTGGCGAATTTGCGTTAAACATGCACCCAATACCTGTGGCTGACAACGCAGCGAATAAGGATCTTGCACTTTTTCACAGTTAAGATGATCAACACTAATTTCAGATTCATCCGCTAATAAGTGACGGAATACAGCCGCTGAATCAATCTGGCCTTTCTGGCCACGAGCAGCATGAATACGCGCATCAAACGGGCTACGACTGCCCATTGCGGCTTCAACACTCATAGCACCAATCACTGAACTGGCAGCAAACAGATCTTCAGCATTAAACAGACCTTCCAGCGCTAAAGCGGTTGAAGCTTGCGTACCATTGAGTAACGCTAAGCCCTCTTTGGCTGCAAGTTCAATTGGCTCAAGGTCGGCGATTCCCAACGCTTCAATGGCAGAGATAAGTTTACCTTGGTAGCGCATCTGACCTTCACCAAGCAGAGGTAAGCTCATGTGAGATAATGGCGCTAAATCACCCGACGCACCAACAGAGCCTTTTTCAGGTACGCACGGATATACTTCAGCGTTAACCAGCTTGATCAGGAAGTTGATCACCTCTAAACGAATACCGGAGAAGCCACGGCTCAGTGAGTTAATCTTCAATACCATCATCAAGCGCACAGTCGCATCACTCATGAGCTTTCCGGTACCTGCCGCATGGGAAAGTACAATCGAGCGCTGTAGCAGTTG
The DNA here is from genome assembly GCF_002836075.1 of Shewanella sp. GutDb-MelDb. Classification (NCBI taxonomy): domain Bacteria; kingdom Pseudomonadati; phylum Pseudomonadota; class Gammaproteobacteria; order Alteromonadales; family Shewanellaceae; genus Shewanella; species Shewanella sp. GutDb-MelDb. Next base: position 16,148 of record NZ_PJBM01000228.1, read on the forward strand.
CAGGTCTTCGGCGGCAATATTAGTGTTAGCCAGCAAACCAAAACCTGTATTGATACCGTAAACGGTACGGCCTTCATCTAAGACCTGTTGTACCAAACCAGCGCTGATGTTGATGTCAGCTATTGCGCTTGACGCGAGTTCTAAGGTCACTTTTCCACGACTGATTTGACGAATTTGTGGCAGGGTTAGGGTACCCGGCGTTAATACTAAATGGCTCATGTTCTACTTACCTTCTGTCTTGGCTGTATCTAGCATCGGCAGATCTAAGTTCTGCTCTTTTGCACAATTTTTAGCGAGTTCGTATCCAGCATCAGCGTGACGCATCACACCTGTTGCAGGGTCATTCCAAAGTACTCGGCCTAGGCGTACGGCAGCGTCATCGCTGCCATCAGCAACAATCACCACACCAGAGTGTTGGCTAAAGCCCATACCGACACCGCCACCGTGATGCAATGACACCCAAGTGGCGCCACTAGCAGTATTAAGCAGTGCGTTCATCAGTGGCCAATCTGATACCGCGTCAGAACCATCAAGCATGGATTCTGTTTCACGGTTAGGACTCGCAACTGAGCCTGAATCTAAGTGATCACGACCGATAACGATGGGCGCTGACAGCTCGCCATTTTTAACCATTTCGTTAAAGGCTAATGCCAAACGAGCACGGTCTTTAAGGCCGACCCAACAAATACGTGCTGGCAGACCTTGGAAAGCGATACGCTCGCGAGCCATATCTAACCAGTTATGTAGCTGTGGGTTATCAGGAATAAGCTCTTTAACTTTAGCGTCGGTTTTATAGATATCTTCAGGGTCACCAGAAAGTGCCACCCAACGGAATGGACCAATACCTTCACAAAATAATGGGCGTACATAGGCAGGCACAAAGCCTGGGAAGTCGAATGCATTCTCAACCCCCTCTTCAAATGCCATTTGACGAATATTGTTACCGTAGTCGGTAGTTGCTGCGCCAGCCGCTTGTAGCGCTAACATGGCCCTAACTTGAACCGCCATCGATTGCTTAGCCGCTTTAACCACGGCAGCTTCATCGGTTTTACGCATCTCAATCGCTTGCTCAAGCGTCCAGCCTTGTGGCAGATAACCGTTGAGCGGATCGTGTGCTGAGGTTTGATCGGTAACCACGTCTGGCGTAATACCGCGCTCAACTAGCTCGGCAAAAATATCGGCCGCATTACCGAGTAGACCGACTGATACCGGCTTACCGCTGGTGTTAGCGTCTTCAATCATCGCCAAAGCTTCATCGAGTGAAGTGGCTTTTTTGTCGACGTATTTAGTACGAAGACGGAAATCAATACGGGTTTCATCGACTTCACAGGTCAGCACTGAGTAGCCCGCCATGGTGCCAGCAAGTGGCTGCGCGCCGCCCATACCACCAAGACCACCGGTTAAAATCCACTTACCAGCAGATGAACCGCCAAAGTGTTGCTTAGCCATTGCCACAAACGTTTCGTAAGTGCCTTGCACAATGCCTTGCGAACCAATATAGATCCAAGAACCCGCTGTCATCTGGCCGTACATGGCCAAGCCTTTCTTATCTAATTCGTTAAAGTGTTCCCAGTTTGCCCAGTGTGGCACTAGGTTTGAGTTAGCGATGATCACGCGTGGTGCGTTGCTGTGGGTTTTGAATACGCCAACGGGCTTACCTGATTGCACCATCAAGGTTTCATCTTCTTCAAGACGCTGTAATACTTCAATGATCTTGTCGTAACATTCCCAGTCGCGGGCTGCACGGCCAATGCCGCCGTAAACCACTAAATCTTCAGGGCGCTCAGCAACATCTGGATGTAAATTGTTCATCAGCATGCGCATCGGCGCTTCTGTCATCCAGCTTTTACAGCTCAATTTAGTTCCATGCGGCGCAATGATGCGACGACTTGGATCGTGTCTCTTATCCATGGGGTCTACCTCGTTCAATTTGTTTGTTGTATTTGTTTTTATCTATTTTTTATTTACTGTCTTATTGTTTTTTTATGCTGATATTGCCATGGCTGACTTAACCTGCGACAACGTCATTTTTCTCGCTAATTCATTCGTACTAAAGTGGTTATGACCAAATGGGTGCTAACTAAATGTCAGGTGGCCGCCTAATCTAAATCTGCTACCGGGATGCACCAAGCGGGCAAAACTGACTACACCTTGGCGCGACCAAGTGCGACGAGTGATTTGTAAGCAAGGCTCTGTCGCATCAATGTGTAATAGCGCCAACTGGGTAGCGTCCGCCAACTTGGCTTCAATGGTGTGCTTAGCTTCAGTCAGCGGTGCCACCATCGATAAGTATTCATGCGGGGTTTGTTGACTAAAGTCTTGCGCCAAGTACTCAGGCACCAGCTTAGGATTCACAAAACGCTCCTCTAATTGCAGTGGCGTGTCTTGCTCGCAATGCACCAACACCGACAAAAACACCGCGCCGCCCTCTTCCAGCCCCAGCGCAATCGCTATCGCGCCCGTTGCTGTCGTTTCAGTAAGCTCCACTTGTTGAACAGTGTAACCATGGCCACGGTCTTTAATTTCATCAGCAATGTTACGGATCGCCATCATCGATGACTGCGATTTAAGCCCAGCCACAAAAGTACCAAGCCCTTGTGAGCGTTCTAATACGCCAGATTCAGTTAATTCAGTTACGCCACGGCGCGCCGTCATACGGCTGCAATTAAACAATTCAGCTAATTGATTTTCAGACGGAACCCGGCTGTTCTCAGCCCATCTCCCTGACTCAATTTGACCGCGAATGTATTGTTTAATCTCTGCAAACTTTGGCGTTGCCATCGGTTATCCTGTCTTATACCGTTTTTGATGACCGATTACATATCAGTCCAGCGGCTATTTCTAATGGTCGAAAACTCGGCTACAATCCTAGCTTGTATATACAAGTAAACACAAGCTAGCTCACAAATTATTTTTAGTGGCAGCCCTTAGTGTTAGTATTCAACCTCTGCAAAAACTACAAAAAGAGAGAGCATCATGTCGTGGGATCAAGTCTGGATTGATATCAATATTGCTACTATGTCACCCAATATTGCAGAGCCTTACGGTGCTATTAAAGATGCCGCACTCGCGGTGCAAGACGGCAAAATAGCCTGGGTAGGCAAGCGCGCAGACCTGCCTAAATTTGATGTGTTGGCCACGCCCACTTACAAAGGTAAAGGCGGCTGGTTAACCCCTGGATTAATTGATGCACACACTCACTTAGTGTTTGCGGGTAACCGTGCCAACGAATTTGAACTGCGCCTTCAAGGTGCTAGCTACGAAGAGATCGCCCGCAGCGGTGGTGGCATTATTTCGACTGTTAAAGCCTGCCGCGAAGCCGACGAAGCTGAGCTGTTTGAACTAGGTCGCCAGCGTCTAAATGCCTTAGCAAAAGAGGGCGTCACTACGGTAGAGATAAAATCGGGTTACGGTTTAGACATTGAAACCGAGCTTAAAATACTGCGCGTTGCCCGCGAGCTAGGAAAGCATCACCATGTCGATGTAAAAACCACCTTCTTAGGCGCTCACGCTATTCCGCCAGAATACAAAAATGACAGCAATGCCTATGTTGACTTAGTGATCAACGAGATGTTGCCACGAGTGATTGAAGAAAATCTTGCCGATGCTGTCGATGTATTTTGCGAAAATATCGCCTTCAACCTAGAGCAAACCGAACGAGTACTCACCGCCGCTAAAAATGCCGGACTTGATATCAAGCTACACGCTGAGCAGTTATCAAATCTAGGCGGCTCAGCCATGGCGGCCAAGCTCGGCGCCAAATCAGTCGATCACATCGAGTATTTAGATGAAGCTGGCGTAAAAGCTCTCAGCGAAAGTGGCACCTGTGCCACACTACTACCCGGCGCATTCTACTTCTTGCGCGAAACTCAGATGCCTCCCATTGAGCTACTGCGCCAATACAAGGTGCCCATGGTGGTTGCCAGCGATTACAACCCTGGTTCATCACCAATGTGCTCAAGCCTACTAATGCTCAACATGGCCTGTACCTTAATGCGTTTAACGCCCGAAGAAGCCTTAGCGGGTATGACGTGCAACGCTGCTAAAGCATTAGGTATTGAAGCTGAAGTCGGTGTGTTAGAAGCTGGCATGAACGCCGATTTTTGCTTGTGGAATATCAGTACTCCAGCAGAGTTAGCCTACACTTACGGTGTTAGCTCTTGTATTGATGTCGTTAAGAATGGTCGTTTGGTACATCAGTAAGGTGGGATGCCTGAGCGCTGAGGAATTGTCATCGTTTAGGCGTCAACATTTGGCTTGGGTGCCCTCAGCCTTTTAAGCACAGTAGCTTAACTGTTTCTATTTCAGTATCTAATGACCTTTATGGGTCATTTCCTGCATCAGATGCAACTAATGACCTGCGGTCAGCGTATGTGCAGATACAGCAGAGGCTCGCCGCAACTCTTTATAAAAGAGAGGGTCCCTGTAAGCTCAACGAAAACATCTGACCTCCATGGACGGAGGAAATGCCAAATTCTGTCGGGAACAGAATTGGCCATTTTTTCAAAGGCCTCTGCCATATCTACACTGGATTAGAAAAGCACAATCATTTTGCCACTGAGTTCTTAATATAGAAACATAGAGCTCAAGCTCGGGGGACATGGATATCTCATCTGAGCCGTTAGGCGATTTTTGGTGGAGTATGAGGCCTGTATTCAACGCATGTAACTTCGTCGGGGCGTCATGATGGATGCAAGGAGGATAAGGCCGCTCTTTGACATCCATACCACCGCGACATTCGTGAACCCATTCACATCTAGACGAGCAGTCCTCCTTACCCGGGTGTGGGATGGAGTCCCACGACGTTGCTCAGGCGCAGCCTGTGTGGACAAAGCAAAAGTCACATCAAACAGACACTTTAGAGTCCTTCCAAAATGCCTTACTCATCCAGTAAACCAGCAGTACTGCTACTGCAGAAGTCACTCCTAAAACAGACGATACACTGCTGTATAAAGAGCTAAAATCAAACGACGGTGATAGCAGATAAAGACTGATAAAAGCCAATGGCCCCTGCATTAGCAATACCGCAAAAATATCATTCGGGAACAGCGGCAGAATTTTCCGATAGCTAAAATAAATACCTGCTGCAAGCAGTAAACTCAGACCAACATCATGTATTAATAGCCACAAAAACTCTGAACTATTGCTGTGCATATCAGTATTAGATAATAAGAATCCCAACATATAACTGGCAGCGAAATCAAACGCAATTAGACTCATTCCCGCCAACAATATGCCAAATAATAGTGCGGGTAGATATTTAATGACTTTCCTTACGATCATAACCATACATCCTATAAAGACGACAAATATCAGCAACCATTAAAGCATTGAGTATGTGTGATTGAAATACTAAAGACGCCTTTCACATCAGAAGATCAATCCTCCTTGCTCAACTTCTTACAAATGACCGAAGTGAAGTCTAACCTCACCCCCTAAGTAATACGCTGATATTTTGCCTCAGTAAGCCTCTTGCCGACCACAAAGTCACTGAAATAATGAACAGTAGTGTCAAGGTGATACAAGCGCCCCATACGAGAGGCTGAAATAGAGACACGCCGATTAACGACTGGCTGTAGCTTTCTAACCCAAGAAACACGCTAAAAGTTATTACCATCGCCAGCAACGTTAATTGCAAATTCACCCATACCATTTTTGCCATAAGAGTCTCTTTTTGCCCTCCCACAGCTAACATCACCGCCCACTTAATCTGCTCACTTTTTACGGCATAACAAAACTTGTTATAAAGCGTAAATATCACTAATAAAATGATGAGTGACGCCATCCCACTCGAGGTTAAAAACAGCAGTTTCCCAGCCGAATCCGTATCTTCAATTTGTTGAACTAAACTCAATCCTTTAGCGTAACTCAGCTTAGGTGACTGTAATGAAGCCCAATCATTTAGGTGAGATGAGGTCACCTCTTTATCAGCCCCTTTACTGTAAAATACTGGGGCAATTCGGCTAGCTAAAAGTGGGTTTTGATCTTTAAGGCTTAAATACACCAGAGGTTTAGATTTTTTGGCGATCCCAAAATGAGGTGCATCACTCACAATGCCAGCAACACGAACATGCTTTTCATAGTAAAAACCTGAAAGCTTTAACGCTAACCCTTTAGTTGCTCTCCAATCATTTAAACCTAATTCGGTTGCTAATTGTGATGCCATTGTTTGATTTATCATGACTGCATTTTCAGTCACTTCCCCCCAGGATAAGAGTGAAATACCTAACAAACTAAAGAAGTTCTTAGAAACATATAGACCATTGATGGGTTTTTCGATTCCCATAGCAGTCTCTGACTGGTATTTCAGTGATTGTGCACCTAGCTGGGTAAAAGGCTGCGATGATAGTGCTATCGATTCCCCACCAACGACCCATTCACCATCAAGCTGCTCTGAGGTCAGCATTATACTTAATCGTCCGTCAACTTTTGGCTTGTAGCTGTCAATGTCGTCAGCGATAACCACTGACGAATACTTGTGTATTTCCTGATACATCAAGCTCAAAGAAACCACCATAACACCAACAATAACGGCAAGTTGCAACACCAATGCTAGCCGACTAGATAGTTGCTGAACCTTGCTTAAATGCCCCTGTTTCCCGCGAGAGAAGATCTCTGTCATTGAGCCACTTAGCGGCATCAATGCACAGCAAATGAATAATGCGAGGGAACAAAAAACGGCAACCAGCCACAGCCAAATATTAAAGTTAAACCCATCACTAAAATAATCCAGATAAACACCGATAGTGCCAACGTAGTGAGTAATAACAATTCCCAGTAGTGGGCTTAATACTCCAACCAAAACCAAAGCGGGTATGATCTCCCTCATTAACTGACTCATTATCCCGCGCTTACAACCCCCTAATGCTAGCTTTAAACTCATTTCAGAACGGCGTGCTATACCCTGCTGTGTATAGCCGGAGACAATTCCGCTAAAAATAATAAATCCAAAACCAGCCAACAGCAGTAGCAGTATCCATGCCTGTCTTTGCAAAATATCGCGACCATTAGGATTTAGCTCTACGCCATTAATTATCCAAGGGCGATAATGTTTATCGGTAAATCCCCCTTCAGGTCTAGGCGTTTGCTGCCTTAAATTGATATATGCATCTTGAAGCTGCTCAACGTCTACTTTTTGCGTTAACAGTGCAAAACCATAGCGATTACTTTCTGTCTTTAGAAAGAGATCCGGATTGTCAGCAAACATATCGGGAACACCCAGCTGTAAATAGGAGTCTGGTAACCAAATGTCTACATGGAAATCCCCTAATCTCCCCATGGTGGTCGGCGCTATTCCAGCAATAAGAAAAGCGCTATCTCGATAATATAAACGACTTTCGTTTAACGAAGCGCGAGTCTCAAAATGCTGTTGCCAAAATTGTTTCGATACGATGCCTTTTTTCGCCTCAAAATTTTGCATCGAAAAAGGCGCAGACAACCCCAGCAGCTCAATTGCACTTTGTGAATAAAAGCCAATGGTTAATTTGGGTAGCTCTTTTAGTCCTATCGTCACCAGACTCGGTTGAATCGCAATACTAGCGACACTATCGACTCCAGCGATTGTTGCCATTAAATCGATATCGTAGCCTGAAGTTGCTTGCAAGTTGCCACTCAGGTCTTTGTTTGCAACGGTGACGATGGGCTGTTGATTGCCGACCCATTGAGGTCGATCGCTACTCAGAAGCCAAAAGAGGTTGATTACAAAGGCGATTAAGCTACAAAACAGGCACAGACTTACAATTAATAAACTCCAGATTCCACGCTGACCTCGCCACTGACGCCAGCCATAAACGACATCAAACAGCATGTTTAAACTCCAGAGGCGAAACAGCAGCTATTACACCATCATGGATTTTATAAGCTTTTTGGCAATAAGCTGCGACGTCTGGATCATGAGTGATGATCAGTACCGTTTTGCCCTCTTGGTGCAAAGCACTCAGTAATTCCATCACGTTATTTGAATTAGTCGAATCTAAATTTCCCGTTGGCTCATCACATAAAATAATGTCAGGGTGACAGATTAGCGCTCTAGCTATGGCGACTCGTTGCTGCTGCCCACCAGAAAGCTCAGCGGGGTAAAAGGACTTTTTATCACCTAGACCGACCTTTTGTAATACATCATCAATCATTGCTTCATAGTCAACGCGATTAACAGACTTATTAAAACGTAGAGGGACCGATAGGTTCTCAACTACCGTCATGTCGGCAATCAAGTTAAAGTTTTGAAACACCCAGCCTATATGGCTATTTCGAAGCTGGCTGAATTGATAAGCCGAGAAGCTACTCACGTCTTGGTCGCAAAGAAGGTAGCTCCCTGAATCAGCTTTATCTAATAGCCCCATTATTGAGAGTAAGGTTGATTTTCCGCTACCCGACTGCCCTAAAATAGCAACCATATCTCCGCTGTACACAGCAAAATCTATATGCTTTAGAACATGATTATTTCCCGCAGCATTAGTAAAAGACTTATTCAAGCCTGTAAGTTTCATGACACAGTTATTCATAGAGATCAGCCAGCATAATTTCAGAGGAGTTAACGAGATGTTTAGGGACCTTGAGCAAAATCTTATCCCCTTGAAAGATTCCGCCTAATATCTGCATCTTATCTCCTGCAATATCACCGATAGTGACATTACGACGCTGAAATTGAGAACTGCTCTTATCGAGTACAAATAGGGGGTATTCGCGGTGGGCCCGAACGACTCCAACGGGTCTGGCGACGACGAGGGTATTTCGATGCTCAGCAATGTTAATCTTAGCCGTCACATCGATATTTGGCCTTACAGCCGCAGGTAGATTTGCGCTGAAACTTATGTCCAATTCAACACTGCCATTGTTAACCGTTGGGTCGACGCGAGAGACCTCACCGATTATTTCAACGCCCTTGAACTGAACTTGGGTTAGCAAACCAGGGCTAACGTACTCTGCATCAGCTGCCGTAATATTAATACGCGCATAATAGGAAGAAAGATCTGCAATCATACCGACTGCTCTCCCCTCTTCAACATGGCGGCCAATCTCGAGTTCATCAGCTAACTCAGTTAACATGCCAGCCATGCTCGCACGAACATTTAGCTGCTCGACCTCTGATGCCAATAACTCTTGTTGTTTAACGGCTTTTTCCATGCGATACCGAGTAGAATCATCCGTCGCTTTTCGCGTTTTCTTTAGCGTCTGAAAGCGACTCAACTCCATTTGCAACATGGCATCTTCTTGCTCCCATGCCACCTGTGCCTTATGTAAGTCGAGCGTCGAAATAACTTGATTCTCTTTTAGCTTTTTATGGGCAACTAACTCCGCATCAGCCAAGGCTAGCCGCACCTTAGCAAGACGAATTTTACCTCGTTGATCTTCCAACGCCTGTGCTGATTCAGCCTTTACTCTTTGCTGGTTTGCCAGCTCTTCTAATAAGGCCAACTCACTGGTTTCCAGCAAGCGCAATAACTTAGGGTTATTAAGGCTTAATATAATTTCACCTTTATCAACTAAATTCCCGGGCTTTTTAAACACCTCAACAATATGCCCTCCACTAAGCGCATTGATGCCACGCTGAGTTTTTGGAACAAACTTTCCATAACCAGAGACGGTAACATTTAGAGGAGAATTGATGACACTCGCGATGGGAAAGTCACTATTGACGTTATCAGAAGAGAAAGCTTGACGACTGGCTAAAGTAATAAGAATAAAGATGGATGCTATTCCACCAGCAGCAAACAAAAACCAACTGATTTTATTTAGGCGGCTCCTATCCTTAGGGATTTCAAACATAATCAAATTCCATTTAATTTTATAGCTCTCCGCTACAATACAAGCAATCAAGGATTAAAACAATAACGCTACAAGCTGTTGACATAGTGACATAAAATAGCCAACATTGAACTGGTGGATATACGGATGTACTCCACATTACTATCAAATCAATCAAGGATGAAAAATGTATAAATCACTTTTAGTTTTCTCTGTGCTCACACTTAGCTCTTATAACGTCATGGCAAAATGTACCAGCATTGGAGAGGGCGGTGGTGGGGGGCAAATTTGTTGTACCGTTGTAAGTGGTACTTTAGAGTGCGAAGACTCTCTTGGCTAAATAAAACTCTAGCGGGCATTTTACCCCCTACTTTACTTAAATTAGAGACTACTTATGCGTATTATATTTTTATCACTTCTTATCTTTATGTCGATAAATGTCAGTGCTAACACATCCCAACTAATTACTCTTGGTCAGCACGACAAATCAATGATGTTAGATTCTGTATCCGAAAAACAAAAACACAAATTTCCAGCACTCTATATTTACGATACAAAGCAACAGCAATTTCTCAGCAAACAAAATGCAACCGCTTATCTGCAAGCATTAAGTGAGAACCCCCTTTTACCTAAGCTCGCTACCCAATGGACTAAAAGTACCGAACAGTTCTCTACCTCTAACGAATCACTTGCCAAATCACTACCTATGTTGAAGTTAGATAGAGCCTATTTAATCTTGTACGACAACCTTCCTGCTCCGATGTTGGCACAGTTCAAGTCGATGGACCCCGAGCTACAAGATAAAGACAGCTTACTTAAAACAATTTTGAGTCAGTTAGACAACGCCAGAAGTTATGTAACTTACTAATATCCACCGGCCTAACTATGGTTTATCAATTACCCATGATGAAGTGAGCAACTCATTGTAATTGATAAGCTCGGCAGCTTTTTTTATTGGGGGAATGCCATATTGATAAAGACAAGCCCTCCTCCTTGCTCTGCTCCCTTAAGTGGAAAGGGTTAGTTTGAGCAAAATGAAGTCTGGAAAACGTGAAAGGAATTTAGAAGGTTAGTCATCCGAACACACTAGGCTGCTTGGTTAGCTGCACTCGCCGCTAAATCCTCATTATGCTCTTGAATAAAGTCTTCCATAAACCAGGCGCAGAAGGTATGTCGACCATCGACTTCCGCCTTGCCATAGACAGATGAAGCTTGTTGGCGTACCGTTTTCTCTTTGGTTTGCCGCACCTCAGCGATCTCTTTAAAGCTTAAGCCTTTTAACAGCAGATACGCCACCTGTTGCTCACTTTTGGTAAATCCCCAAGTGTCGAACTGACTAATAACAGCTTGACTATAATCCTTACGGGCAGAGCGCATCTGGCTCGACATATTATCGATCTGCTTATCTGCTTGAGCGAGTCGAAGCGCTAAAGATTTAACCTGCCGAGACCGACGTATCAAGTCATAGCTCAAATAGACAGTCCCTATAACAGTAAGCAACACCAATATGCTTTCTTGCATGATATGCCATGCAGGGATATTTAGTTGCAAGTCCGCCATGATATCAATCAGCTTAAACAGCATGATCAACACCAACAAAACAATAATAACAACATCCTTTTTCATGGAAAAAACCACTCCTATAACCAAAAACCAACATCTATTCAGTAAACGAATATTTGAACAAAAATAATTAAAATCAGGTAATTACTTTATGGGACATATGTACCATAAGCGCTTTTATGATACACCTCACTCAAGACATTAGCCTATCAATCTCTAAACTAACGGCACACTTTAATAGCATAGAAATCACTTATGTCTGTCGTTAAGTCTTGTATCAAGATATGTCTGTTGACCGCATTAAGTAGCAGTAGTTTCTTAAGCCATGGGGCATCCAATAGCGAACTGCCACCGCTGCTAGAAATAAGCCAAGCCAGATTGAACTCCTCGCAACACAATGGCACTCAACTCAATGATGAATACGCACTTGAACTAAGCAGTTCATCATGGCTCAGTGGCCTACCTAGTATCGGCCTGAGTTACCTCGGTAGCTTAGATAATGGAAACAGTTACGAACAAGAAGTATCGCTCAATTTGCCGCTTAAATCCCTAGGGTTACGCAGCAGTGATAAGCAACTAAAGCAGCTAACTCAATCAATTCAGGGGCAACAAATTGCTTTGCAGGGCCTCTATATTTCAGGCCTGCTAAGACAAAGTATCTGGGATCATCGCATCGCATCGATGAAGCTCATGCAACTTGATCGCAAAATAAAGTTACTCGAAAAACTGCATACTCAGCAGAAAATTTTAACCGATGTAGGCGAGTTACCACTCGCGAACCAGTTGCTGCTAGAAAGGGAGTTGGTCGATATCGAACTCGAACAAATTAACCTTAAGCAGCAACAAGCTGAGGCGCTCTCTCTCTTTAGTCAGCTAACAGGCCGACATGAGATGCCAACAAAAATTGATGAAAGCTCACGTCCCATTTTTGATGCACACTCATCCACGCTCACAGCGTTCAACACCGCTTTAGCACAGCACCCATTATGGCAACTGCAAACCCTGCAACAGCAACAACAGCTGTTGGTAATAAAGAGTCAACAAGCGGGGGAACGCGATCCTTGGACACTGTCACTAACCGCTAAAAACACCAAAGATGATCAACTTGATGATCATCAACTAGGGCTAGGCATCACAGTGCCACTTGGCTTTAGTTCAGCGCTCTCTCAAAGTGAATTATCAACTTGGCAGCAAGCTCATAGTGAACAAAACCTCAATCGTGATCGAATCTATCTGCAATTAACAACACAAACAGAAAAACTGGCGAAACAGCAGCAAAAATTACTCGATCAACAGGTGCTGTTAAAGCGTGGTCTCTCTTTGAGTCGTACCATCACCGAAGAACTTGCCAAAGTAAAAGAGCAGAACCAAATCAGTTACGAGATATGGCTGCGTCGTTATATGGATGCGCTCGATACCGAGTCACGCTTAGTGCTTAACCAAGTCACCCAACAACAACTTCACTCCCAGCAACTGCAAGCCTTAGGAATTTCATTATGATGGCCAAGTACGGCGCAAGCCTTTTATGTTTATCAGCCTGCCTATCCACCAGCTTGGCCCAGGCAGAATCTATCGCCCTCAAGACATTAGGCAACTTAGAACTCAGCTATGTACAGCCACAAAAGGTCGCTAGCTATGAAGGTAGCGCACTTCCAGCACTGGTTGACCGATTACCGGGCAACGATTATTGGGTTAGCACGCCAGAGAATATCCAGCAGGTCACCTTCTTGGTCGGTCAGGGACAAATCGTCACTAAAGGGCAAGCAATTGTGAGATTAACCGGGCCAGAGGTGTTCCATTTCCTGGCTCAGGTCGATGCAGCAAACAGCTTATATCTGCTGGCAAAAAAACGCTATGAACGCAATAAACCTCTGTTAAAAAATGGCAGTATCAGCACCGAAAAGTGGCGAGAGATCAGTCAAGACTATTTCAGCAGTCATCTCGAGTACGAGCATATGCAACACTTCATGGAGATGGTGCTAAGCACTGATGAGATAACGGAATCCCTAGTGGTAAGCTCACCAGTGGCGGGCATCGTAAAGCTCAATCAACTCAACACCCCCTACATGGCCGACTCACAGCTGTTTTCACTGGTGCCAGCCGAGAGTATTCGCGTCAAGGTCAATGTGCCGATGAGCCAGTCAACTTCGTTATCGGCGATTAATATCGACCAATGTCATATCGCCATCGAGTCAATATCAGCCATTGCTGACGGCGCTTTTCTTAGCGCATGGTCAATGCCCGTGCCGCAAGAATGTAACCTCCTGCTAGGTCAGCAAGCCACCGTGATACCCGAGTATCAAAAAACAGTGTACCTGCTACCGAAAAACAGTGTGTTTAGCTGGCAACAAGAAAGCCAAGTATTTACCCAAACGGCAGAGACACTAACGGCGATCAATATTGATATTTTAGGTTCCACACCTCGGCAATACATCGTCGCCAGCGACCAAGACTTAAGTAAAACCCAAGTATTATCTCAGTCGGTTGCCGCTGTTAAAGGCATATTACTCGGCTTAGGAGGCGAATAATATGCTGACCTCAGTCATCCGTTTTTCACTCACTCAGCGCCTATTTGTGCTCATTGTGGCGATGATCTTAATGCTAGCTGGTGCTCGCGCCTGGTTTGTCATTCCGCTTGATGCTTTTCCCGATATATCACCAACTCAGGTGAAGATAATTTTAAAAGCCCCTGGCATGACACCTGAAGAAATTGAAGCACAGATCACGGTGCCGATTGAGACCGAGCTGCTCGGAATACCCAATCAGGCGATCTTACGCTCAACCACTAAATATGCCATCAGTGATATCACCCTCGACTTTACCGAAGGTACCGATATCTACTGGGCGAGACAACAAGTGAGCGAGCGACTCGCCGCCGTGTGGGATAGTTTTCCAGAGAGTGTCTCTGGCGGTGTAGCACCGATGAGTACGCCACTGAGTGAAATTTTTATGTTTTCACTGGAGAACCCCAATCTGTCGTTGATGGAGCGCAGGCAGCTACTAGAGTGGGAGATCCGCCCATTGCTGCGTACCGTTGCGGGCGTGGCTGACGTCAATATTTTAGGTGGCCATGCCAAGAGCTTTAACATTAATCCCAATCCTGCGGCGATGGCGGCGGCGGGAGTGAGTTTTGCCGCGTTGCAACAGGCAATTATCGACAACAACCATAACGAAGGTGCGGGTAAGCTCACCATAGGCACTGATACCATTATCGTGCGCGCTGAGGGGCGGATCGATGATATCGACGAACTGGGTCAGTTGGTGATTAAAGCCGATGATGCCAAGGTGTATCGCCTAAGCGATCTCGCCGACATCCAAATTGGTCATTTAACCCGTTATGGTGCAGTGACTAAAGATGGTGAAGAGACTGCAGAAGCGTTAATTATCGCCCTTAAGAATGCCAACACCGCCCAAGTGGTGACCAACATTAAAGAGAAGCTGGAACAGATAAGCGCCACACTGCCAGAAGGCAGTGTGATCAACACCTTTTATGATCGCGCCAACCTGATTAATACGGCTATCAATACCATCTCTAGTGCCCTGTTTCAGGCGGTGCTTTTAGTGATTGTGTTGCTGGCACTGTTTCTAGGCAATGTGCGCGCCGCCTTAGTGGTGTCGCTCTCTCTACCACTCGCCGCCCTAATGACCTTTCTGATGATGGATCTGTTCAATTTATCCGCCAATCTGATGAGCTTAGGCGGCTTAGTGATCGCTATCGGTATGCTAGTCGACTCCTCGGTGGTGGTCGTCGAAAACATGGTCAATCTGATCGCCAGCAAGCCGCGCTTACCACGCCTGCATCTTATTTTTCGCGCGACTAAAGATGTGGCGGTTCCAGTGGTATCAGGCACCATTATTGTGATGATCGTATTCTCGCCACTGCTCACACTAACGGGGCTGGAGGGGAAACTCTTTACCCCTGTGGCGGTGACTATTGTATTTGCTATGCTGTCGGCGTTGATACTATCGCTGACAGTCATCCCAGTCATCGCCTCGTATTTGGTCAATGAAAAAGCGGCCCAAGAACCTAAGGCCATCATAAAGCTTAAAGCTGCATATCTAGGCAGCTTAAAAACGGCCTTTAACCATAAAAAGCCCTTTATGCTGATCACTTTTGGCCTGCTGATTGTCAGCCTCGGGCTCTTTAGTCTAGTGGGCAAAACTTTTATGCCCACCTTGGATGAAGGCGACATCATATTACAACTAGAAAAATCGCCCTCTATTTCACTCGATGCGTCTATCGCAATTGATAAACAAATTCAGCAAACCTTGCTCGCAAAAGTCCCGGAGATAAAGCAGATGGTCGCCCGAACGGGTGCCGATGAGATGGGTCTAGACCCTATGGGGCTAAACGAAACTGATGTATTTTTAGAATTGGTTCCACGCGATGAATGGCGCTTCGATGACAAAGGGCAACTAATAGAGGCGATCCGCAACGAACTGCTCAACTATCCAGGGGTAAACTTTAACTTTACTCAGCCAATTCAGATGCGGGTCTCAGAAATGCTCACCGGCAGTATTGGTGATGTGGCGATTAAGGTGTTCGGTACCGATATCGACACCCTAGGCCAGTTAACCGCACAAATAGAGCAGTTGGTGAGTGCCACCCGCGGCAGCATCGATGTCAAAATGTCGATGATAGAGGGCAGCCCTTTTATCAACCTCACCCTAGACAACGAACTGGCTCGTGGCTTTGGCATGAGCACCATGGAGTTTGCTCGCTACCTCAAGAGTCAACTCGAAGGGGTGATGGTAACCGAAATATTACAGGGCAAGAAACGCACCCCGGTATTGATTGCCAATAATCAAAGCAGTTTAAGTAGCATCAATGAGTTACAAAATCAGCTGCTAGTGATGCCCGATCACTCATTAAAACGCCTGACTGATGTCGCTAAGTTAAGCTACAAAGAGGGGCCGATTTTGATTGAGCGCGAGCAAGGTGACCGCTTCTCGGTGATCACCACTAACGTACAAGAACGCGACATAGTCAGTTTTGTTGAAGAGCTTAATACTAAAATTGCCCAGCAAATCCAACTCCCCAGCGGCTATAGCGTGAGCTTCGGTGGTGAGTTTGAAAACCAGCAGCGTGCCACCAACAATTTGCTATTAGTGATCCCCATTGCCATCGCGCTGATCACCCTAATCCTATTCACCACCTTTGGCTCGCTCGCCAAGGCCGGACTGATCCTTGCCAACGTCCCGTTTGCGATGATGGGCGGTATCGTCAGCCTTTATCTGTCGGGCGAATATCTGTCAGTGCCGGCATCGGTTGGCTTTATCGCCCTGCTCGGTGTGGCCGTCCTCAATGGCGTGGTGATGGTTAGCTACTACGAGCAGACAAAGCATCTCTTTAGCGATCTATTGGTTCGGGTCGAACAGGGTGCCGCGCGACGTTTGCGCCCCATCTTGATGACGGCAACGACGGCCATGTTTGGTTTGATGCCACTGGTATTTGCCTCTGGGCCAGGAGCTGAGATCCAAAAACCGTTAGCCATCGTGGTCATTGGTGGCTTACTCACCTCGACCATCACTACACTTTACCTATTGCCAATCCTCTATTACTGGCTGGAGAAACGTCGATGAACACAGAACAGCTATTAGTGCTGATCGCACAAAACGATATTAAAGACGATATTGTCGATACCCTGATTGAGTTAGATTTCTTATCAGGCTTTAGTCTGGGCAATATCTGTGGCTTTAGCCGCGAGCACAGCCACTTTAATATCAAGGAACAGGTGGAGGGATATCGGGAATTTTGTAAGTTTGAGATTATGCATCCCACCGCCCAGCAAGATGCGCTTTTACAAGCTCTTGCCGTCGTGTGTAAACACAACCCCTGTCGCTACTGGATCATGCCAATCCAATTGACTGGAACTCTTTGTTAATCGAGAGTCGAATATTTAGTCCATGGGATATTCACTTTCCCATGGACTAAACGAGTCTAGAATTTACGCTACCCAGCCTAAATAAGCATTTTTTGAAGAGTTCCCTTTAGACTACTGCCAATATGTTGAATAGCATCTTTAAGCTGATCACAAACAACAGTAGACCGAATAGCTTCTTGAGCAGCTGTTGAGGGATCCTACCCGATAGTTTCACCCCCAAAGGAGCGGCTAAAAAACCGCTTATCGATATAATGACCACCGAGGGGAGATGGATGAATCCTAACGCCCAAGGTAATGCTGTAGAGGTCCCCCCGTAAGATGTCATCCCATTAATGACATAACCACTAGTGCCAACAATAGCGATTGATACCCCAATGGCTGCTGAACTAGCGACGGCCTTTCTGATATTAATGCCTTGCTTCACCAAATAGGGAACAATTAACGAGCCCCCTCCTATCGCGGTTAACGTCGACACGGCGCCAATGACAACCGATATTAGATTGCTAAGCCCTCCTTGCTGCTCTATCGCTTTTGGTGGCTGTCGATTTAACAACATACTCAGTGATAGATAACCCATAAATGCAGTAAAGAATAATGAAAGTAGTAGCGCATTCAGAACTGATATCAGTAATGCTGCCAACACGCTGCCTAATAAAATAAACGGCACCATATTCTTAACGACTTTCCAGTCAACATTTTGTTTTTGATGGTGCGCACGTGCACTTGAAAAGGTCGTTGCAATAATAGAAGCCATCGCAGTCCCTAAGGACAGATGTACAGCCACATCTGGTTGCACACCTCTGGATAGAAACAGACTCGCCAAAACGGGAACTAAAATGCCTCCTCCCCCAACGCCAAGTAAGCCTGCAATAATACCAACACTTCCCCCTAAAACAGACAACAGCAATAGATCGATCCAAGTCATATATAACCCCCTTCCACAATAAGATGACAAGAGATGTTACATTGATACAGCAACGTCCTATTATCGAATATAGGACGACATATATCGACTAAAGGACAATATGAAACTCAGCCCATCAGATGAATCCTTTAAACCAATGGCTAGACCGATTGTTTTAGTCAAAAGGAGCCTCAAAAAAGGCGCTGCCATTGAGTTGCATCAACATGATTGGGGGCAGCTCTTATACGCCCATCGCGGAGTGATCCTTGTAACAACAGCCACAGCAAAATACATTTGCCCTGCAGAACAAGCTGTCTGGCTCCCTTCCCATGTCGATCATGAAGTGTTGGTGTTAACCGATTGCGAACTTAGCAGCGGTTATTTTGAGCAACAACAAACCCCAAAACTACCAAATTTTGCTCAAGTAATCAGTATTTCACCCTTACTAAAAATGCTCATTATTGAAGCGCTCAACATACCTGCGAATTACGAATGGCAAAGCCCTGCTGGCAGACATTTAAGATTGATCCGTGACTTCATGACCCTTGCTCCCGCCGTTGAAACCAGCTTACCGTCTCCCACTTCGGTAAAGCTGCTGTATATTGCACAACAGCTCAATGAAACACCTGAGGATATTAAGAGCTTAGAGGAATGGGGCAAACTGGTTGGCGCTTCGGCTCGAACGCTTTCTCGCAACTTCAAGAAGGAAACCGGAATAAGTTATACATCTTGGCGCCAAAGATTAAAAGTTCAGGCAGCGATACATCTACTTTACCGAGGAAAATCGGTCACCGAAATTGCTTTTCAACTGGATTACGAAAGCCCATCCGCTTTTATTTGTATGTTCAAAAAAAATACAGGCATAACGCCCAGTAACATTATCACTAGGTCATCGTTATAAAGACTGAGATTGATAATAAGGCTACTAAAAAATGACTAGGTTGCGCTCATTCGCCATTCCCCATGTATAATCTAATCACTGAAACTATAACACGCTGATAAATGTCTAAATATCTATTCCTACTACTGTTAATCCCCTTCTATTGTGCCCATGCTAATACGCTGGATCTAACAAAATATGATACCGATGTCGCTGCATTATTACGAGAATACCAAGGGCAAGATGTAAACTCGCGGCCAGTGCTGCCATCAGTATTAGTATTCAATGAAAGTGAACAGGCCTCAACCTATGTCGACTTTAAACGCGGCTTAATTCTGGTTGAGACTCGTAGTAAAGCGCAGCTTAAACAAGCTGTGGTGCAGGTGTTATTGACCCAAATAGACCCTAAAGTGATTGATGCACAAACCGCGCAAGACTTTGGCTTAATCAGCAATAAAAAGAAGCCGTTTTTTTGGGGGCAGATAAGAGACCAAGAGAGTAAACCGATTGAGTTCGAGTGGCGTGCCTCGCGTTACGCTGATTACTTAGTCAATAACAGCCAAAAAGTTAACTCGCGCTTTCGCGTCGCTATCTACATGGTTAAAAATCACAGCAAAATTGCCAGCGGTAAATACATTAACTTTGCCCGTAACTCAGGCCAAAAACATGGTATCAATACTGACCTGATAATGGCCATTATTGAAACTGAAAGCGCGTTTAACCCATTAGCAAGATCGCGTTCCAACGCATTAGGATTAATGCAAATCAAAGCCAATACTGCTGGCCGCGATTACTTCTCCTTAGTGAAGGGCTATAAGCACACCCCTTCTTCAGCTTACTTATACGATCCTGAAAAAAATATTGAAGTCGGTACCGCTTATTTAAAGATATTATCAAGTCGCTACCTATCAGGTATTCACCATCCTAAGAAGCGCGAATATGCGGTAATATCTAGCTATAACGGTGGTGCGGGTAATCTCTGGAAGAGTTTAGATTCACGAGGCAATCGTACTAAAGCGCTGGCACGGATTAACAAGATGACGGTCAGTGAATTTTATTGGTTCTTAACCCATCGACATAACCGCCAAGAAACCCGTAACTACTTAAAGAAAGTCAGTAGTAAACAGAAAAAATACCTTTAGAGCATGATTAATATTCCATTAAAAATGATGGTCGTTATTCTGCGGCGCTATGGCTTGAACCTTAATCGCTAGATCCCTAAAATTCAACAGTTGAGTATTGTATAGTTCCTCTATGACTCACCCCGTCATGCATACCGCTCAAGAAAATTGGCGACTCAGTAGAAACCGAACATTTTTACCTATTGCTGAACAATGAGCCCCATAACGAGGAGACGGGCAAAGTCGCATCATTTACAGTCTTCACGCCATCTCTATCCTTAGGCGTTGGAAACTAAAACATGACATTTTTTGATCAAACACTCCTAGTCAGTATTTAAGCGTGGGCATTAAAGCTCCCATCACCCCAATTGAACACCAAATAGCTAAAGAATATTAAAAGCAATCACTTACATAACTATGCATCACTATGTTGTCGATAACTTCAGGCAAAGTGACGAATTGCCACTTTGTAGTAACGTCACAGATACACCACCATTTAATAAAACTGTACATAAAACTGAAAATTAACTACAACAAGAGGCCCGAATAAACTAGCCAAGCAGACCATTTCAGCTTAGGATCTGAACAATAAACAAAGCTCAACTACAGTTAATAGCACATTGCGGAGTAACCAAACATCATGGGTATCAGAGCCATTGTCGTAGATACAGCCGGTACAACTACCGATCTTAACTTTATTGAGGATATCCTTTTTCCTTATTCAGCTAAGGCCTTACCCGCTTTTCTTGAAGAAAACCAACATAATGTGTTAGTTGAGAACTGCATTTGTGATGTGCAAGACATTGCGCTTGAGCCGGATGCAGATCTTGCTCGTGTGACTGAAATTTTGTTGCAGTGGATTAGCGAAGATCGCAAAGCGACGCCACTAAAAACTATTCAAGGCCTTATCTGGAAACAAGGTTACGCTAACGGTGAATTTAAAGGTCATATCTTTCCAGACTTTATCGAAGCACTTGATGGCTACAAGCAAAAAGGCTTACGCGTTTATAGCTTCTCATCAGGTTCTGTTGATGCGCAAAAACTGCTGTTTGGTAATAGCGATGCAGGCGACTTAACCGATAAATTCAATGGTCATTTCGATACCCGCACCGGCAACAAACGCTTTAAACAGGCTTATTGCAATATCCTTAACACTATCAGCCTTAGCCCGAAGCAGATCCTATTTGTTTCTGACGTGCTAGAAGAGTTAAAAGCCGCCAGTGAAGCAGGCTTGAACGTAGCACAAATGGTACGTGACGATAGCCAGCGCACCGGTGACTTTAAGCAGGTTAGCAGCTTTGCAGAGCTTGATATCTAACACGGTATCGATGACTCGAAAAGGCATTCATTGAATGCCTTTTTTTGTGGCTAAAATTCACTTTTCTAGTCCTTGTTGTCACTGAGGCATGCTGTTATGCTGACTATTAATCAAACAAGTGTTTGAATAACAATCAAGCTAGGCTAACGAAAAGAGATCATTATGGATAAGTTTCTCCAGCAATACCCAATCAATACCGCAATTAACGTCGCTTGGGGCGAAATGGATGCCTTGCAACACGTCAACAATGTGGTTTACTTTCGTTACTTCGAGACCGCAAGAATCGATTTTTTTAACCAAATAAACTTGCTCGAAGATCTACAAAAAACCTCTATCGGCCCAGTCATCAGCGAAAACCAAGCACGCTATAAGCGTCCAGTGACCTTTCCAGATACCTTGATTGTCGGCGTTAGCATAAGCGATATTAAAGATGACCGATTCATGATGCACTATCATGTTTTTAGCCAGGGCCAGCAAGCCATCACCACCATTGGTGCATCTCAAGTCGTCATGTTTAATTTTAAAACGGGCCAAAAGGCCACGCTTACACCACAACTGCTTGATGCACTAAAGACCTACCAACAAGCATAACGCTGCTATTGTAGTCGTTGATGACATCAGCCTTGCCTGTATGCTCGAACAAGAGGAATAAACGATGAGTGAACACGTTATTCACTTAGTTGATGAAAATCGATTTGTTGTCAACGTCAATAATACTCAAGCTGTGCTGTGCTATGAAGTGGTTAACGACCCTAACGCAATATCCGGCTCTGGACGGTGCAACTTCAGCAGTACCTTTGTGCCAAATGAACTACGAGGCAAAGGTCTAGCGGAAAAATTAGTGCGCCATGGCCTTAGCTGGGCCAAATCACAAGGTTTACAGGTTGAAGCGAGCTGCTGGTATGTACAGAAGTTTTTAACCTCAACATAGAGCAGCTCAAATAGCATAAGTTTAGCCGCCGGTTAGCTTAGCTAATTGCTCACGGAGACTATCACTTAAAGCCACGCTTTTTTCTGCTGTATAATCGTAATGTACTACCGATGTTTTCGCTTCGACTGTTTTGTTACCGTTTTGCCAGCAGCTTTGCGTTAACTCAAAACTGCTATTGCCAATGCGGCTCACCCAGGTTTTCACTGTAACATCGCTAGCGAAGTAGGTCGGAGCATTAAAATTCACCGTAAAACCCGCAATGATCAGGTTCCACTTCGACAAGTCTTGAGTCGGATTGAATATCTTGAATATCGGCTCACGTGCCGCTTCAAACCACACTGGGAACACCGTGTTGTTGATATGGCCTAAGGCATCCGTTTCGCAAAAGCGTGGCTGTATGGTGAGGCTAAATTCGCTTTGTTCCACTCTATCCCTTCCTTATATTTATTATTAATAGGCAACAGCTGCCATTCTACCGATAAAACAGCCAATACGGTAAAACCAGTATTTTTATATCGGTACCAATGCGGCAACAAGGGTAAACACTTGTCCCGTAGCCCGTTAATAACGGATTAAACAGATACAAAAAAGGATGCCTTAGCATCCTTTTTCGTTAGTAAATGAGCGCCAATGCCAGCTTAACGGCCGTACATCGCGTTAATTTCTGTTGAGTATTTCTGGTAAATCATCTTACGGCGTAACTTCATGGTGGGCGTGATTAACCCCGCTTCCATTGAAAAAGCATCAGGCAGTAAGGTGAATTTTTTAATCTTCTCAAACCCTGCGAGTTCTGTCTGCAGAGTCTTTAGCCGCTCTTCAAAATGTTCCACCACATGTGAGTGGCGTAGCAGCTCCAGTGGCGACTCGTAATGTAATCCCTTCTCTTTTGCCCACACTTCAAGTGACTCAAAAGCAGGTACAATCAAGGCGGTCACATAGTTACGCGCATCAGCAACAATCGCAACTTGCTCGATGAACGGGCAGCATCCCACTTTACCTTCGACTCGCTGCGGTGCAATGTACTTACCGTTAGAGGTTTTCATTAGCTCTTTAATGCGGTCGGTAATAAAGAGGTTACCTTGCGCATCAATATGGCCAGCATCGCCCGTTTTAAGCCAGCCATCTTCAAAGGTATCAGCCGTTTCCTGTGGGCGATTATAGTAACCGCGCATCACGGTATCGCTGCGCACTAGAATTTCGTTATCTTTGCCCAGCTTAATTTCGGTCTCTGGCAATACCTGACCATTAGAACCCGTGACACGATTACTTAGAGTATTACAGGTTACCGTCGCGGTGGTTTCCGTCATGCCATAACCACATAACACAGGCACGTTGATGCTGTGGAAAAAGCTGGCGACCTTAGTATCTAGGGCGGCACCACCAACAGGCATAAATTTCAGACGCCCGCCCAGCACTTGCTGCAACTTGCTATAAACCAGCTTGTTGGCTAAGCGCCACTGTAAACTCAATGCAAAAGAGCCTTTAGCACGACCTTGGCCAACTTCAAATTGGCGCTCTCCCACCGACATTGCCCAAGCAAACATCTTCTGTCGTGTGTTAGGGGCTTTACTGACTTTATCTTGTACGGCGCTATACACTTTCTCAAGGAAGCGCGGCACCACACACAAAGTATGCGGACGCACTGCAGTAATAGCCTCTTTTGCCGCCATTGGATTCTGCAAATAAACATTGTGGCCACCGCGAGAAAGCACGTAAAAGGTCCAGCCACGTTCAAACACATGGCTTAGCGGTAAAAATGCCAGTGAAGTATCACCCGTTTCAAAATTCATTTTGTTATCGTGCTGACGTACTGTCGACGCTATATTACGGTGATCTAGCATCACCCCTTTAGGTTCACCCGTGGTGCCCGAGGTATAGATAAGCGTTAGCAAATCATCAAGATTGGTATCAGCGAGCCGCTTATCAAGTTCAGCATCAGCCGCGTTATCAACTTCACCTTGCAGGAGATCATCTAAATAGAAGTGGTTATGTAGATCGGTCAGTGGCACGCTTTTATCAAATACCACAATACGTGACACCGAATCACACTGCGTAATTAAGTCACATGCCATGGCATATTGCTCTGCGTCACCAGCAAAAATAAGCTTAGCTTGTGCATCGTTAATGATGTAAGCAGCTTGTTCCAAAGTACTGGTCGGGTAGATAGGCACAACTACCGCTTTAGCCTTTAATAATCCTAAATCAGCACATGTCCACTGCGGACAATTTTGCGAAAGGATCACTGCGCGGTCTTGTGACTGAATACCAAATTGGATTAACACCCGTGCTATTTTAGAGGTGATAACATCAAAGTCGCCCCAGCTAACTTGGTGCCAAGGCGCCGCCATTTCAAATCCTTCGAGTGCTATCGCATCGCCAAGCGCATGACTCTGTTGCTGTATGAGACGTATAACGTGAAATGATTCGAGTGACATAAAATAACTACCTTTTAGCTTACAAGTGTTCCGCTTTATACTCAGTTTACTCGAAGTTCTCCGAAAAACTAAGAGCTTTTGCTCTATTTATGTTAAGTCAAACACAAAAAAAGCCTGCTTAAGGTGATGAACAGCGGTCTATTAACAAGATTTATTTTTAGCTAAGCCGCTCAATCAAAAACAGAAACAATCAAATAACAAATGTGTATGCGACTGTACAAAAAGTCTGCACCAGTCATTCCTTTTCCATTTCAAAAAGAACCACCCACTTTTAGTGAGGCAATAACGTATCATTACCTCAGTAAAAATAGCCAATCACCAGTCAATTCAAGGCGCATTGTGGTAATAATGGTTGTTCCCTTATAAACAAGTGGATCCGCTCAGGCGCTCCCGTTGAGTGGGCTTAAAAGTGATTTAAACTACGTTAAAGACCTTGGCAATAGACCCGCTATTGCACTGCGCTCTAAGCCTCGCTTAAACCACTTTCAATTTCCTCTGAAATCAAGCATCTTGAAGTCGAGCGGGTATCGATCCGCTAAATTGCAAAAAGGAATCAGCATCATGCATCACGGAATGTATTCACCACTACGAGCAAGAGTGTGTCCCACTCTCACGCGCCGTAAAAAAGTCGCTCTAGCGGTGGTTATTTGGGCTGCAATACTGTTGCCTACAGTGCACGCACAGCCACTGACACTCAGTGCACCCAAGGCGGTAAATACCACAGATAACAGTTGCTATGTTGATGGCCTGTCAGAACAAATGAACTGTGGTTCAATCAGTGTGCCTGAGGATCATGACCAACCTGAAGGTAAGCACATTCAGGTGTACTACGTCGTCATGCCAGCGATTAAGAGCAGCGGTAAAAGTGAAGCACTACTGGCCATTGCGGGCGGCCCAGGTCAATCGGCGATTGAGAATGCTAAAGGCTTCGACCAGATGTTGACTAAGGTACGTCAAACCCACGATGTCATTTTGATCGACCAGCGTGGTACTGGCCAATCAAACCCGCTGCAATGTGTTGGTGATGGTTTTGCAAGCCCGCTTGCCATTAACGAAAGTGACTTTGATGCCCGTGAAGAATCTCAAAAGTGTTTAGATGAACTTGATGCCGATGTCACCCAATACGATAGTTTATCAGCACTTAGAGACTTTGAAGCTGTAAGGCAACACCTAGGCTACCAAAAATTGCACTTGTACGGCGTATCCTACGGCACACGCATGGCGCAGCTGTATATGCGTCACTACCCTGAACATATAGCCACCGTCACCTTAGATGGTGTGGTACCAATGCAGCAAAGCGTATTAGCCATTGGCGATGCTATCGCCCGTGCTTTTGATCTGTTAATTCAAGATTGTAGCAATAACACCCTGTGCCACAACCAGTTTCCTCAGCTGGCAGCTGAACTCGATAAAATGGACTCTGAACTGGCACAAGCACCAAAAATCAGCATGATTGCCGATCCAAGAACGGGTGAAGCCACTCAACTCACAATGACCCGCAGTAAATTCAACGGTGCGCTGCGTATGGCACTGTACTCGCCGAGTGTTCGCGCACTGATCCCCCATGCTATTCACCAAGCGTCGCAAGGTAATTTTCAACCCATTACCGGACTTTATGCCATGTCGATGGACGGCGCGGGGATCGCTATGGGAATGCACGCATCTGTAGTCTGTGCCGAAGACTGGCAACGCTTAACACCCCAGCTACGCGCCAACATTTCTCAGCATTACTTCGGCCGAGAGATGCTAAAAACATTTGAGAAATCGTGTGCTGTGTGGAATATGCCTACGGTTGATAGCAGCTTTAGCCAAGCCATTGCCAGTGATATTCCAACGCTGATTTTATCTGGCAAACTCGATCCAGCCACCCCACCCAGTTGGGGCGAGATGGCGATGGAAAAACTCACCAATGCCAAACACTTTGTTGCGCCTTATGCCACTCACGGTGTTGCTTACCAGTCTTGTGGTAACAACCTGATTGCCGAGCTGGTAGAAAAGGGGGCTGTAGCGGATATTGATGGTGAATGCTTAAACAAAGATATTAGCCGTAATTTCTACCTCAATGCCAGTACCGTTGAAGCCATACCCAGCGATACAGACACCAAACAAGCAGAAACAGCCCTGAATCAGTAAGGAAGCACTCATGATACAAGTAACAAATTTATCAAAACGCATCGGAGATGTGCAGGCGCTGGATAATTTAAGTTTTTCAGCACTCGATGGTCAAATTACCGGACTGCTAGGCCCTAATGGCGCAGGCAAAACAACCTGTTTACGTACCGTATTTGGTTTACTTAAGCCCGATAACGGTTTTGCTGAAATAGACGGGATTAACATTGCAAAATCCCCGGTTGCTGCAAAGCAACAATTAGGACTATTTCCCGACCCTTTTGGGCTTTACGAACGTTTAACGCCACGTGAATACATCAGTTACTTCGCCGAGCTCAATGGCCTCTCACGCAGTGATGCAAAACTCGCCACCAGCAGTGTAATTGAAAAGCTACACCTAGCCGATATTGCCGACAGACAATGTAAGGGCTTTTCCCAAGGCCAGAGAATGAAAACCGCGCTGGCGCAAGCCATTGTCCACCAGCCAACCAATATCGTGCTCGATGAACCGACGCGTGGCCTCGATGTTATGAGCACACGGGTATTACGTGACATATTGCGCGATCTTAAAAACCAAGGTCACTGTGTACTGTTTTCGAGCCATGTAATGCAAGAGGTTGCCGCGCTTTGCGATCAAGTGATTGTGATGGCCGAAGGTAGAGTGGTTGCGGTTGGCAGCCCAGATGCACTCTGCCAACAAACGGGCAAAAGCTCACTCGAGGATGCCTTTATTCAGCTTATCGGTACCGATGAAGGGATTGCTGCATGATGGATTTGACACTCAATGCCTCTACAAAAGACGGTAACAAAGGGATGTGGAAATGAGTAATAAAATAATCACCATGGTTCGCAAAGAACTTATTGATGCCGCTCGCGATAAACGCTCAGTGATGGCCGGGCTCTACTACGCCGTCGGTGCGCCACTGTTGATGTGCGGTATGTTTTTTATGTTGATAGGACAACTCACCAGCCCTGAAGATCTGAATATCAAGATTAACAATCCTCAAGGTGCACCGGATCTGATTAAATACCTTTCAAGCAAAGGTATTACCCAAGGAGATGCAGACAAAAATAAGGATATTTTGCTGGTGATTAGCGATGATTACGCTAGCAATATGGCCAAAGGGATCAGCGCCGACGTCACCTTGATTGCCGACGCCTCAAATGAAAAACTGCAAAAGTCGATTCGCCGTCTTGAAAAGAGCCTACAGCAGTACAGTTCTGAAATGGGTAGCTTACGTTTGATTGCCCGCGGCATCGACCCAAGAGTCATGCAACCTATCAAGCTCAATGTGGAAGACCAAGCCACCCCAGATTCAAAAGCAGGCATGATTTTAGGCTTAGCCACTATGACGATGATCTACGCCGTGTTTATCTCAGGAATGAATCTCGCTATTGATACCAGTGCCGGCGAGCGCGAACGTAATTCGCTCGCGCTACTGCTGAGTCATCCGGTGTCCACCGGGCAAATTGTGATCTCTAAAATCATCACCGTCACCCTATTTGGAATGATTGGTCTGCTATTAACCTTAATCGTGTCTAAATTTGCCTACAGCTTTGTGCCTTGGCAAGAGCTTGGGTTTAGCGTCAGCGTTAATAGCAGCTTTATCGGTATGATGATGCTCGTCGGTTTACCGGTGGCAATAATGGCAGCCTGCTTACAGCTGTTTGTGTCGTTTATGGCTAAGAGCTTTAAAGAAGCTCAGTCGTACCTCACCATTGTATTGATGTTACCTATGATGCTCGCGATGGCAGCCAGCTATGATATCGCGCCAGACACCCTACAATGGCTACCAGTATCGGGCCAACTGCAAGCGTTAATTGAGTTCATTAAAGGTCGTGAATTACCGGGAATGCAATTAGCGATTTCATCATTGATCACCCTTGCCATCTCAGCACTATTAGCATTTGGTATGCAAAAATCACTTAAAAGCGAAAAGATTGTCTTTGGTTTGTAGCCTCAGATAAAAGGATGCCTCTTAAACATCATCATTTAAGAGGCTCATTATCAGGAGAGATAAAATGGAATTTATAGATAATATTTTAGCCAGTGACAATTACTTGTTTATGGCCATGCTAGCGGTCGTGGTATTAGTGCTGTGGTTTCTACCCGCTATGTTGGCGCTAATTTTTAACCGTAAGCATTTCAAGCTCATCTTAATCGCTTGTATTCCTGCTGGGTTTTCAATGATTGCATGGGGTGGCGTGATGGTGTGGGCAACGACCGGTAAAGCCGTCGATAAGTATGCTAAGCGTGACAAAAAACAAGTATAAAAAGTGTTGAAGCAACAGATTTTAAAAACAAATACCAAAACTACCCATCCATGGGTTTTGGCATAAGTTCTGACCTCCAAGGACGGAAGAAATGCCGATAAATGTATGGAACATTTATGGCCAGACACAAATACCAAAACTACCCATCCATGGGTTTTGGCATAAGTTCTGACCTCCAAGGACGGAGGAAATGCCGATAAATGTATGGAACATTTATGGCCAGACACAAATACCAAAACTACCCATCCATGGGTTTTGGCATAAGTGTTCCAGACACAAAAAAGCCCGAGTCATACTCGGGCCTTTGCATTCAATAAAGCGAGTAGGTACTACTTTGCTTTAGGTCTAAAAGGCTTAATAACCGCTTCGTCACACTCTAAAAACGGACCATCCATCAGATCAATACAGTATGGAATAGCAGGGAATACTGCATCCAAACACTCACGAATTGATTTTGGCTTGCCTGGCAAGTTAACAATCAATGAGTCACCACGAAGGCCCGCAGTTTGACGAGACAAAATGGCCGTAGCAACGAACTTTAAAGATTCGGCACGCATCAACTCACCAAAGCCAGGCATCATGCGATCACATACTGCTTCTGTCGCTTCAGGCGTCACGTCGCGCTTTGCTGGACCCGTGCCGCCAGTGGTGACAATCAAACTGCAATTCTGCACATCTGCCATATCAATTAGCGTGGCTTCAATCACATCAGTTTCGTCTGGGATCACCTTATAAACAGGCTCCCAATCTGATGTAAGGTATTCGTTTAGCACTTCAATAATCGCCTTACCAGAAAGATCTTCGTAGACACCAGCGCTAGCACGGTCACTTACCGTAACAATACCAATTTTTGCTTTGCTCATTGTTTTATCCTTTCACTTTAATCTATTCCGAGATCACTCGCGGCTAACAGCCATCGAATGTCAAAACTGTTGATGCCGTATAAAGTAGCATAAAGTTAACTAGCTAGATTTGATAAATATCCAATATATGCGGTAAACCAACTAAAAAAATACCAAGCCTAGAGTCTTCTTGCTAACCAATACTTTTGCTTCCAATAGCTATTGTTCAAACTAGAGATCATCACACCTTGGCTCGTCGAAGCATGTAAGAACTGATGGTTACCAATGTAGATACCAACATGGCGAGTGCTCCAGCCCGTTTTAAAAAAAACTAAATCGCCCTCTCTAAGCTGACTTTTACTCACACTTTGGCCGATGCCCCTTTGTTCATCAGTGGTTCGGGGCAAGGTTATGCCAAATTTATCTTGAAATCCTAGCGCCACAAACCCAGAGCAATCAATGCCACGTTTACTCATACCACCGAAACGATAAGGCGTGCCTTTCCATTCGCTATACAATTGCATTAATTGGATTTTTACTGCGGTAGCATTATCTAACGTTACCGTTACTTTTGAATTGTTTGTGCTGCTTATGTCGCGACTAGGTGCGCTGGAACAGGCATTTAATAATAAAATAAAGACTAAAACAAAAAGAACTTTCATATAAATCCATAGGGTATATACCCGTTCTACTTCAACCTGCTCATTGCTGCATTTCTAGGTTATTTCAGTCTAAATATACCGTCGGCAGAACGGTAAGCTTACCCAGTATGAGTATTTTAAATTAGTAAATCTTAAATTAATTAGCAAGTAAGCTTTCAATGCCAAATATTTAAACTATATATAAAGGGAGCGCTAGTTAAATTAAAGGAAGTTGTAATGGAAAAATATGTCATTAATAAATATAAACAGGGTGAATTTGAACAGTCAAAAACAGCTAATGAGGAGTCAACACTGCTGGAAAGTCAGTCATACACTGAAGAACTGGAGGATGAAACACCGAGTTATATCCTTGGTTATAATTAATCCTATACCGCTTCAATTATTAACGATTGAAGCGGTATTAACATAGCTGCTTATTTAAACAATTACGCTGCAGCATACCCCTCATAGATTAAGTCATCCTTAAAATATTATCCGCATACCTAGATGGAAAAAACACTTAATGTTTATGTCATACTCATCAATATATATTAACAAGTAATGAAACTACTCCAGATTCTTTTTAAATCGAAGTGAAGCGATAATTAGCCCTATAACCGTAAAGATAGCTAACCAACTCACATCATAAGACATGTCAATAATGTCCACATCTCGTAATATTACCCCACGTACTAAGCGCATAAAATGCGTTGCTGGTAATGCCTCAGCAATATACTGCGCCTCAATTGGCATACCTTCGTAAGGGAACATAAAGCCAGATAACAAAATAGAAGGTAATAATACAAATATGGTCATCTGCATTGATTGAAGCTGGTTCTTTGCTATCGTAGAAATGACTAACCCCAATGTTAAACTTGCCATAATAAACAAGAGTGTAGCGCCAAAAAGCTGCGCTAAGCTACCATTGATAGGCACATTAAACAGGCTGTAACCTATCCCTAAAATAATCGTAACTTGCAGCATTCCGATAAACATATAAGGGATGATTTTGCCTAGCATTAACTCCATTGAACGAATGGGAGTGGTAATGAGCATCTCTAAGTTGCCCCGTTCTCGTTCGCGCACGATTGCCGCAGAGGTAAACATGATCATGGTCATGGTTAGGATTACGCCGACCAAACCCGGAACAATATTAACCACGGTGCGCTGCTCTGGGTTATAAAACAGCGCCACCTCAAACGTCGGCGTTGAGCGATTACTCGGCAAGCGCAACAATTCAGTTAACGGCATATTGCGTAACCCTTTAATTGCCGCTGCGATCATCGTATCTGAGCCATCTACAATCCATTGTGCAACAGGGCGACTTGTCTCCTCATCAGTCGAGGGTGGACTCCCTAAGCCAACAGCCTGATGGCGTACCAACCGCTGAGCCACATCTTTGGGGATCACTAACACGGCTCTCACTTCTCCCCTAGCGATGGCGGCATTAGCAGATTCAATATCGTAGAAATGTTGGGTAAACTTCACCACTTGAGTCGCCCGCACAGTCTGTACCAACACTCGACTCAATGCTGTTTGGCTTTGATCGATGACACCAACGGGTATATCTCGAATATTGGTATTGATAGCAAAACCAAATAGCATTAATTGAATAAGCGGGATCATTATCACCATGCCAAAGGTCATTCTATCGCGCTTTAGCTGGATTAACTCTTTACTGACAATGGCTTGGATCCGATACAGTGCTTTCATTGTCTCCCCTTACCAGTACAGGTAACAAACACATCTTCCAGGCTTGGCCTCACGATATGTAACTGCTGTTTATCCAGTGATTCATGCTGTGCCAAAAATGCGATAGGATCAATGCAACGGTCGCTCACCAATACCCGTAAACGTGAACCTAATTGCGCAGCGGTGATCACCTCTGGTAACGCGGTGAGTTGCTGTTTAAGTTGACGCAAGTTATTGGATTCAACCTCAACGACATGTGCCCCCATGTCACGCATAAGTTCATCAGGAGAACCGTCAGCGCGCTTTATCCCCGTTTCCAATATTGCCAATTTGTGGCATCGTTCCGCTTCATCCATATAATGGGTCGAGACAATAATACTGGTGCCTTGATCACTTAAATCGAATAGCTTTTCCCAGAAGTCACGTCGATTTTCAGGGTCAACGGCTGATGTTGGCTCATCTAGAAACAGTAATTCAGGTTTATGTATGGTTGCAGCTGCAAGCCCTAAGCGCTGCTTCTGGCCACCGCTCATGCTGCCTGCTAACTGACCCGCGCGTTGGTCGAGCCCATAGGTACTTAGCAACTCATTAATTCGAGAACGCTGCTCATGGCGGGATAAACCATATATTTTGGCAATGAATTGCAGATTCTCTTTTACGGTTAAATCATCGTACAAAGAGAATTTTTGCGTCATATAACCCATTTTCAAACGCAACTTTTCAGCATCTCTAGGCAGTGTTAGCCCGAGCACCTCAACCTCTCCAGAAGTGGGTAACAAGAGTCCCGTCAGCATGCGAATTGCAGTAGTTTTCCCACATCCATTCGGGCCTAAAAAGCCATATATCTGCCCTCTTTCAACCTCAAAATTAAGGTTTTGAATTGCCTTTAAGCTACCAAAGTGACGACATAACTGCGTTGCCCGAATCACAGTGTCACTCATGGCAGCTCCACTTGTGCAGGCACTCCGCTGGGTAAAGAGGCGGCACTATCGGGTAGCTGTACCTCAGCAAGGTACATTAGCCTCGCTCGTTCCTCTTGGTTTAGCGCGTAATAGGGCGTAAATGCCGGTTCATTTGAGATCCAGCGAACGTGCCCCATGATAGGCTTATCGACTCCATCAACATGCACCAGCATATTATCGTTAATCTTCACTTTCACCCGGTAAGGCTCAGGTATATAAACCCTGGCAAAAGGTGCTTTGCCCGCAAGTAATATGGCGAGGGGGCTACCTTGCGTCACACGCTCACCCAAATTCCACGGTAAATTATCTAAAATGCCGTCTCGTGTCGCGCGAATCGTTAAATCTGCTAACTGCTTTTTCTCTCCTGCTAACACCGCTTTGGCGGCGTCGAGGTTAGCCTTGGCAAACCGAATGTCTTCTTCTCTGGTGCCGGAGGTTAATTCTCGTAATTGCTCTTGGGTATTTTCTAGATTAGCGATACCAGAATCGCGACTCGCAAGGGCGCGGTCAAGATTTGCCTTGCTGGCTAAGTTGTTTTTTACCATGGTCTGCATACGGCGGTAATTGGCTTCACTTTCGAGTAGCGTAGCCTTTGCGCCTGCAACATTCGCGCTGGCAGCGGCTATCTCCTCTTCACGGGCGCCTTTTCGTAATTTATCGTAGTTAGCAACCGCTTGATCAACATCAGCTAGCGCCTTTAACACCTGTGATTGTTGAAAGGTATCATCTAATTGAACTAGCACTTCACCTTTGCTAACCATACTCCCTTGTGCGACAGGAAGGCTGACAACAACTTCATTAATGGTCGCGGTATGGGCGATCCGTTCTCGCTCTAAGCTCCCCAATGCGACATGTTTTGCGCCGCTATCACAAGCTGTGAGAGTAAAGAATACGAATATAAAAATGAGTATGCGCACATTAACCGTCCTTATTGCATTGCACTTGCTAAAGCTCAAATTATCAAGGTATTAACGTATGCTTCAAAGCACTAATCTGCAAGTAAAAGTCGAATATACTCATCAAGTTTGTACCGTATCGTTAGCCGAGATTAAGGCTTTTAAATACAGAGAACATGAAAATTAAAAAAAATACTGAATCAATCTTCAATGCAGTATTTCCGTTTTGACGTTATGGATGAAGCGATGCTAGCTAATCATTGGACTTGCTTAGTCCTTAGCTCCTAACTGCAATGTTTGGCTAATCTCACTCCAAGGCACCCACTTAAAATTTTGATTCTGGTCCGGCATTCGATTACGGCCATCTTGCACCACCATCATGCCTTGTGACCAAACCCCACTCCCAACCGCACTTGAGGTCACATCGAGTCCATCAGTTTCGGCGCTGCCGTCATAACCCTTACTTGCATTAATGCCAATTCGAAAGCGATCAACATAGGCATAAGGTGCGGTGCTGTTGTACAGCAAATAGCTATCATTGCCTTGGCTAGATACCACTAAATAGCCCGTTTCACTGTCAGCTTGATAAAGTGATATTCCCTCGATATCGGCCACCAGCGGCCCGCCCACTTTAATGATCATCTTGCCGCTTAAGTTTGCTGACTTATCATCAAGATTAAAGGCCCATATACCCGCATTTTCTTCACCGAGGAATAACTGTTTGTTAGCATCATCGGCGACACAACCCTCCGGTTGGCTGGGGACACTGAACTGCCGTACTTGCGTCGCTTTAAGATGATTATCTTGCCATTTTAGTTCGATTTGACTGACTAACCCTGACTTCTCATTGGCAAAAACATATAGCTCATCTTCACTGGGTTGATACAAACACAGGCCATAAATATCGCTCAGCGTGGTCGCTTGTTCCGGTAGCTGCGTAAGCACACCATACTCATCGACATTAAAGATACTCAAGCTATTGCGATCACGATTGCTGGCAACGGCGATATCGCGGTACTCGCCGCCCAATAACACCCTTTGCCTAATGTCGATATTGTTGACCCGCCCCGCACCAATGGCCTGCTGTTGCTCACCTTGCATAGAAAAGCTCAACAACCCCCAACGTTTATTAGTCCCCAGTACACGGCTTTTTTCTGGTGTGGTTGGGTGAATCCATATCGCGGGGTCGTCCATGGTATCGCCCGCTCTATCAGAAATATCACTTTCTACTGCCGTTGGGATCTCTTTTATCAGCTCGTTTGAGGCCAGCACGACTTTAGTCGGTGGCTGCCATGGCGCTTGATAGAACTGAGCGTCGTCGTCCGAATAAGCCCAAAGCTGCTTGTCAGTCACGTACAGACTTTCGAGTGTTTGCAGCCCTTTGAAAGGCGCTGCGACTTTATCGCCCTTAGCATCAAAAATATGCCCGCTTTCATCCATCATCATGATCTGGCCCGCGTTAATGACTAAACCAGATAAGTCGTTATCGGGCATAGAGATAGCAAGCGCAGATTCTGCCGCCACATACGGCGCTGCAGGATAACGCCATAAACCTTGATGATTATCGAGTACATATAACTGCTCATTATCATCGACGGCGCATTTCAACGCGCCCATTGATACCGATAAACTACGTACTAATTGTGGTTGCCATTGTCCATCAGACGACAGTAACCACTGCTCCGCATGCCCTGCATCATCCCCTAACCACGCATAAAGATTCTTATCCGCTTGGCGTGGTTGCAAGCATAGCCACTCGACTTGAAATGAGCGTTTTGGCAGCAGTGACAAACGTTGAGTATTGCTTAGGCTCAAATTAATCCCTTGCACTTGATCTATCTCAGTGTCGTAAGTGAGTGCGATATCTTTATGCACTGCCAAATATTCAAACTGACCCGGTACAATGACTTTTAATAGCTGCTTATCTTCAATTACTAACCCTAGGCGCTCACTGGCAAATAGTGCTCGCTGATCCCACATCGCCATCTCACTTGCCGCGATAGGTCCCTGTAAAGCCGTTCTGACTTGCTGCGCTACGGGATTGGCCATCGCGGTTCCGAGCTGACAACTAAAAAGAGTGGCTGCGACTGTCGTTATTATGTTTTTGGTGTTAATCATGTGAACCTCTAACCTTAAAAGTTGATGAACTGGATACCTAGCTGGAATGTACGGCCATACTCTTCGTATTGGGCGTTATAACGGCTCTCTCGGGTATAGGCATAGAAAGGTTCATCGGTAATGTTTATCGCTTTAAAATAGACAGTGATCTCTTCTGTGATAAAGCTTTTGGCAACAAAATCCCACTGGGTATGTGCATCTTGGTAGATATCAAAATCGGCATCATCCAACTCTGTGACCTCAACCAAATATTCAGACTTATAGGCTGCAGAAAGGCGCACACTCACATAGGGATTTTCATATCCAAAAGACGCGTTTGCGGTAAGTTCTGACTGACTCGGTAATGGAATGTCGCGTCCCTGTTCACCATCATCTTGCCAACTGATATGCGCAGTTGAATCACTCAAGGTTAGATTGCTGGTAAAGATAAGGCCGCGCCAGCCTTCAGGCATAAACCCAAACTCCTGCACATAAGCCAGCTCTAGCCCTAAAATATCCGCTTCGTCACCATTAACAAAGGTCTCTGCTTTATCAAAATTTTGGTATTTACCATAGCCAGCTAAATCTGCTTCATAGATAAAATTGGTAATATCTTTGTAAAAGCCACCAGCAGAGATAACCCCGAGGCCGCCCATGTAGTACTCAATACTGAAATCCCAGTTCATGGCTTCTAATGCTTCTAGATCCGGGTTACCAAAGCTCGCTTCTAACTCATCGTCATCTTGCTCAATTAAGTAACCGGGTGCCAATTGACCAAATGTAGGACGTACAATCGTGTTAGTCCATGATGCACGCACTACCGTTTTATCACTCCACTTATAGTTAAGGTGGAAGCCAGGTAGCCAATGCTGATAATCACGGTCGGTGTTATTGGCAAAGAAATCATCTTTACTTTCATCAAAGCCAGAGCCTTGCGACTGCACAGCTGTGTGTTCAAAGCGCACACCCGCTAGTAGGCGGAGACTATCGATATCAATATGGCCCATAAGGTAAGCAGCGGTAATATCTTCGTCGATATTAAAGTCATTAATCCGCGATTCAATCTCATCTTTTGCAACGGTATCATTCATGCTATTAACCAAATCCCAAATGGGATCAGCGGCAATAGAGGGCCCAAATCGACCGAGATTATAATTAGGTTCTGCAGCTGAAAACTGACTCATAGCCAACTGTTCATCGCTAATACCTTGCTCGTCGAAATCCTCATAGATCCAAATATCTTCACGGTTTTCTTTAGCGCGAGCACTGTACTTTGCACCAAACTTTAGCGCTACCGGCCTTTCTGCCACCCGCCATGTTTTACTTAAATCAAACTTAGTTGATGTGATGGTATCGACGGTGTTGGATTCTGCTATTTCGACTTTATCTAACTGGTACTCATCAGCGCTGTAGAACCCTTCAGATGCTGAGATTATTGGAACTGTGGGATCTTGGTAAGCAACATCATCGAATTCGCCTTCAAAGTCAGCTCCCCCTATATAACGTGGCTTATCCGCTTGTGCTCGGCTCCAACTCGTCTGGTAGTTAAGTGTCCATGTGTCGAACCTAGACTCACCCCCAAGCACGATTGAAATGATCGACTGATCTTCTTCTCGTGATTTCAACGAACGGGTCGCTTCTGCAGTATTAGGACTGTCCGGTAAGGTGCCATCATCCCATTTTATCTCGTTAGCATTACGGGTTTCGGTATCGACAAAGCCACTATACAACGTGCGTAAAAACAGGTCATTGTCATCATTGGGTCTGAAATCAAGGTTAGCGCCAAGCCCAACTCGCTCGCGATTGATTTGATAATCTCGCTGCTCAACCTCTTCTAACACTGCTGGGTCATCAAAGCTCCAGTTGCCACCGGTTTCAACATTATCAGAGCCAAAGTCGCGGTTATACCAACTCGCAGCAATGGCAACGCCGAGGTTTTCTTGAAAAATGTCGCTATAACTGCCCGCAAGTTTAGGATTAACACTTTCGGTCATCTCATCAAAACTGCCTTCAGCACTCACATTAAAGTAGGTATCGTCACGGTCAAAAGCCGATAGGCTTTTCACTTCAATGGCACCACCGAGAGAGTCGGCGTCCATATCAGGCGTTAGGGTTTTAGTTACCTCAACAGATTGCAACAAGTCAGATGGCACCACATCCAGCGCCACCGCGCGGCGGTCACTGTCTGGTGATGGTAAGCGCGTGCCATTCATCGATACCGCATTATAATCTGGTGCCATTCCGCGGATGCGAACAAAGCGGCCTTCACCCTGATCGCGCTCAATAGAGACGCCAGGAACTCGCTGTAAAGCCTCGCTAATATTGGTGTCGGGAAAGTTACCCAGCGCATCCGCACTCAATACGCTGACTAAGTTGTCAGCCGCTCGCTGGCGGTTTAAAGACTTACTCAATGCACCTCGTTGGCCAACAACTTGAATATGCTCTACTCCCTGACCTTTCAGCTCAATTTGCTTATTGATCAGGCTAACTTCACCCACTTGGATCTGCGACCGGTAAGTGGTTCCTCCCAAATACTCCACGACTAAAGTGTATTGTCCCTTGGGTACCTCTTGGAAAAAAAAGCGACCATCACGACTCGACTCCTGCTTGAGGTTTAGCTCTTCAATACTAATGAGCGCTCCCTCCAGTGGCATTTTTGTCGCTTCATCTGTAATCGCACCTTCGACTTTTCCAGCCCATGAGGTTGATGGAAAAGCTAAGCTGGCGGCAAAAAGTGCAAGGTAGAGCGGTGATAGCGAACCGAGCTGCTTCATGTGGTTAAATTCCTATTTTAGTTTGCGTTATATGGGTTATTTGCAGGCAAATCTAAAATAGACTGATGACAATTGCGTGACGTCGATATTT
Source organism: Shewanella sp. GutDb-MelDb (assembly GCF_002836075.1). Lineage (NCBI taxonomy): Bacteria > Pseudomonadati > Pseudomonadota > Gammaproteobacteria > Alteromonadales > Shewanellaceae > Shewanella > Shewanella sp. GutDb-MelDb. Next base: position 55,310 of record NZ_PJBM01000228.1, read on the forward strand.
GAATAGGGCAAAAAGGAGGATTTTTGAACTACTTTACCGGCAACTGAGCTTATTTGACTGCTAATTACAGTCGCGAACCTCGAGTAGGAGGCAAGTAATAAAACAAGAACATTGTACTTAAACCGCTGTATCTAAATGAAATACATTCAAACTAGTACATCTACTGTTGCCTACGAGTAGTCGCCATATTAAAAAAGTTCCCCCAGTGCTGAACATCCATTGAGCCAATTTGACGACTAAAAGGATCATAAAGTCGTCATGAAATAGCAGTACGTTAAACGCAATACTCAGCTCACGAACATACACAGCATGCATAAATTTGTTACCTCAAAGTTTACTCTAGGCATCCTCTTGCTTAGCGGCATATTGCTCAGCCTCTGTCTGTTACAGGCCGATACCAAAGTTAGCGGTAGTATTGATTGGCTTGATGTCGCGACAGAGGGTGCTTTGCTGCTGCTTGGGTTAAGTTGGCTTGCACTAGTGTTGCAAGCTCGTCCGGGAGGCAAAGTCACTCAACTGCTAATCTTCGGTTTACTAGGTTATAGCTTGGGCTGTTATATGGATCTGCTCGATGAGTTTTTTATTAACCACAGTCTGCCCTTTTGGTTCGCCTTTCTTGAAAAGCTACCAACCCCTATCGGCTTGCTTACACTAACGGGTGGCTTATGGCTGTGGCGCGAAGAACAGATCACCATTAATGAGCAGCTACGCACTCGAGAGCAGTTTTTTCGTCAGCACAAACTCGTAGATAGGGTGACTAAGATCTATGATGCTCGCGCAATACGTCACCAAATAGTACTCAACCGCAATAACGCAATAAGCTTGATCATGATTGATATCGACAATTTTTCTGAGATTAATCAACGCGACGGCTTCCACCAAGGTGATAAGTTACTCGCCAATATTGCCCAAATGCTCACTTGCCAACTGCGCTCCCAAGACCTCGTCTGCCGATTTGCTGGCGACCGTTTCATTATTTTACTACCTCACTGTTCAGCATCCTTCTCACAAGCGATGGCAGCAGAGCTGCAACTAGCAATCGCTCGGTTTGGTTGCCAAGCCAGTAGTGCCTATGTTCACTATGATCCACACACAGAGTCAGCCGCTGCCGATGCAGAGAACTTGATCAGTCAGATAAATAGAGAGATGGAACGCGTCAAACAAGCAAGATCTTGGCCTAAGGCGGTCTAGATGCAGTCCATTGCCTACGCTCAAGATAAATGTATTGATAGCCAACTGCTGATCACCAGTATCGTGGCGATATTTGAATATCGACAGCTCGATGTAAACCGCTTACTCAAAGGAACAGGTATTTTCAGGCAAGATTTACAACTCATCGACCACAAGATTAGCCCCTTGCAACTCATGAGCTTAATCGACAATGCACTCGCCCTATGGCTAGGCGATGACTTGGCATTTTTACTCGGGCAGCAATGGTTACCGGTGCAAAGCGGTTCACTCACCAATGGGCTTTTTTGCTGCGATGGTCTAGCGCAAATGCAGAACTTTTGGCATCAATATCATTGGGCTAGTCAACCATGGCTGCAAGGGTGGCATTGGCGCACTGAAAACTTACAACACCTGCTACTGCAATTGGATATTGGTGCTCAGCGGCAACAGCGTTTTTTTATTGAATTGACGCTTTCAAGTTTAGTATCAACCTATAAAAAGCTGAGCCATAACACATGGCAAGGCCACTTTTCACTGCCTTATACAGCGCCTAAGTTATTAGATCAATACTACAAATATTTGGGTGAAGACTTGTCATTTAATCAACCTATCTGCGTGATTAGCTACGACCCAGACATACACCAACATCCATTCGAACTGGCAAACTCACAAGGGCTTAAACTCGCCCGCCAACAAGTTAAACAGCAGAAGCAAGCAGCCCATTATCGAATAGGACTTCCCGCAGCCATCCGTTTATTGCTCATAAGGCGAAAAACTCGATCATACACACTGCCACAGATAGCGGAACAATTAAGCCTCAGCCCAGCCACGTTAAAGCGCCGACTCAAAGCGTATGACATTCGTTTTCAACAACTGCAAGATCAGGCCAATATGCAACAAGCTATCTTCCTACTCGCAATTTCTGGTGAGAATAATTTAACCGTTGCCAAGCAACTACAATTTGCCGACGGCAATAACTTTAGACGTTCATTTAAACGCTGGACAGGGCAACTCCCCAGCCAGTTCAAGTATTGGCTAAGCCAAGTTAGCCAGCCTTAACAAATAGCGAAACTCACCTAAACCATTAAGACTTGATGCAGCACTTATTAGAGGGGCGCTATGACGCGCTGCAAACTTAACCTTTTAGTGACTTAGGTATACGACTATAATAAGGGAGAAATGCACAACAGTTAGGCATGAATGAATAATAATCTAGAGATTGTCACCCGTCTGCGTGAGCGCATTCCAACGTTCGAATGTGTGCCAGGTTGTCACGATTGTTGTGGACCGGTAACGACGTCTTCGGAAGAGATGTCGTGTCTGCCAGTGAAAACAGATGCTGAACATGACGCCGCATTAGAAGAGTGGAACTGCGTACATTTGGGCCCTAAAGGTTGCAAAGTTTACAAGCAACGACCGTTGATCTGCCGCGTATTTGGCACAACACCGAATATGCCCTGCCCGAATGGTCGTAAACCAGAAGAGATGCTTGATACTGAAACAGAGGCTCAGGTCCATCACTACATTGCGAATACACGCCAAGTATTGGTGTAAGTGATCGCGCCCGTTATTATACTCCTCCTTTCAATATTCGCTGCATTAGCGCTCTAACTCACCGATATCTATCACAGAGTGTAGCGCTACTGGGCAATAACGGGGATTAAAGCATAGTCGACACCAGACTAGACCAAATACCATCCCCCTCAATGATGGCTCACCCACTAAGATGAACCAATCGAAAAGCACAACTTCATTAACGAAAGATGACGTTCAACATCAAGTTGATGAGACATAAGATGAAAGTGAAAGCCCATCAGATCCACCTGCGGCTTACCCGCTAGTGTGGGTATATCTCTAATCATGGCAATAGCCGTATCAAGCTCGCAGGCATCAATACCAAAAGGGCTTGGCTTACCGCCCATTGTTAGCCGCGTTTCAGCGATCCCTTCCTTTCCTAATAAATAGCTCAATCAATAACCGCGACATAGAAACACTTAAAACAACAAGTGTAAATAATTATCACTACAGTTTAATGTTTTGATGGAAATAACTTACACCTAGACAAATAACCATGCAAAATACTGATTTACATAGATATAAAATGTAAAGAATCATAATAAAAAATCAAAAACCTAGTTCATATAAACAAATAACTTGACCCTCACAGTCAAATGAGAACAATTAGCATCCTCATTTGTATTTAAGAGGGAGTAGAATGCCATTCTCCAATGCGCTGAAATCAAAGCTTGCGAAACAAGATATTATCTATGGGATCTTAAACTCAGTTCCCTCTCCTGTTATTTGTGAAATGTTTGCTTATGCGGGTTTTGATTTTGCGGTTATCGATACCGAACACGTACTTATTTCGGATGAGACACTGGCACATTGCATTCGTGCAGCAGACTGCTCAGGACTGACTCTTTTGGTGAGAGTTCCTGATGATGCACCACTAACTATCGCTAAAGTCTTAGATGCTGGCGCAGCGGGCATTTTGGTATCACGAGTGTCGAGCCTAGAGATGGTTAAAAATGCCATTAAAGCCAGTAAATACCCACCCATTAGCACCCGTGGGATCACGGGTGGCAGTAATACGGGTTTCGGTACGCTAGCGATCGACCAGGCCAACGATGAAACCTTAGTTTGCCTTATGATCGAAGACGCAGCCGGTATGGCATCACGGCCTGAAATCGTAGCTTTAGATCATGTCGATATGATTCTGGAGAGCGCATTAGATCTGAGCCTATCGCTGGGCTATGGCACTCAAGTGAATCACCCCGCCGTTCAAGCACAAATTCATAAAATGGCGCAAATTTGCCGTGACAATAATATCGCTTTCTGCGCAATTCCAAGAACACCTGAACAGCAAGTTAGCTGGCATCAAAAAGGCACTCAGGCATTTTTGCTAGGCGAAGATCGGGGAATGATTTTTAAACATTTTAAACAACAGCTCGAAGCACTTAAAAATACCAAATAAATCGTAGGGACACATATGTTAAACCGCAATAAAATATTCAACTTGAGCACGATTGCAGTGGCGATTTCAAGCAGTTTTTACTGCTCAGCAGTCTTTGCTGAAACACCTAAAACAGAGCAAAAACCAGAAATCATTATCGTCACGGGTAGTTTACTTGGTGACTCTGAAGTCGCGGATCTAAAAACGTATACCGGTAACCGCTCTATTATTACTTCTGAGCAATTAGAACGCACAGCGGTGAGATCAATTGATACTGCATTACAGCAAGTACCAGGACTAAAAGTTAAAGATGAAAGCGGCACTGGTGTGCTACCCAATATTTCAGTGCGTGGCTTAGATAGCAGCCGTAGCGGCTATGCACAGATCTTACTCGATGGCATTCCAATGACGCTCGCTCCCTACGGTCATACAGGCCAATCGCTGTTCCCTGCCACCCTATTTATGATTGATAGAATCGATGTGGCTCGCGGTGGCGCTTCTATTCAATATGGCCCTAATAATGTCGGTGGCGTTATTAACCTAGTCTCAAAACCTATCTCAACCGATTGGGAAACGAGCCTCAATGAACGCATTACATTTTTTGGTGATAGCCGCAATTTGTATGATACCAATATCAGCACCGGTGGAGCCGTTAATGATGACTTCTCTATGCGCTTGGATGGCAACTTTATCAAAGGCGAGTCTTTTAGAGATCACTCCGATACTGACGTTACCAACGTAATGCTAAAAACAGTGTGGAATATCGATGAACAGAACAGCCTTGATGCCACACTGCAATACTACGATGCCTTCTCAGAGCTTCCCGGCGCGCTAAACTCAGCGGCTTATGATGCGGATCGTAGCCAATCGCTGCGGCCTAATGATGAATTTGAAGCCGACACTAAGCGAGTCTCTCTTAACTATAATCATGTGCTTGATGACTCTAAAACCATTGACTACGGTGAGCTAGATTTAACCGTATTTGGCAATAAAAGTAAGCGTAACTTCCAGTGGGATTTTTATAACAAAAATAGTGATACTGACGGTAACTTAGGTTCACATTGGGCTGATACCACCCAAGAAGCAACGCATTTGCGTAACTCACCGCGTGAATTTGCAGTTTTTGGTATTGAACCTAAGGCTAGCTTGCTGCTCGATGGCGATATTTCTCAGCACATTATTGCTGGCGTTCGTTATGTAAACGAAGACATTAGCTATCAGTTGAATCAAATCGACAAGTCGACTCAAGTTGCTGTTCGCCCCCGAGACTGGCAGATGGACACCAATGCCATGGCCTATTACATCAGCGACAAAATAGGCTTCCTTGACGATAGATTATCGGTGACACCGGGGATCCGCTTTGAAGATGTACGCATGACGTTTACTAACGTGGGCCAAGACTATAGCCAAGACAACCATGTGCAAGAATGGCTTCCGGGTATCACCGTTGGCTATGAGTTTACTGATAGTTGGTTTGGTTATGCTAATGCGCAGCGTTCATTGCGCACACCACAAATCTCTCAACTTTGGCCAAAAGGGCAAACATTGGAGTCAGAGTTATCGTGGAACTATGAGGCAGGTGTTCGCTTTACTCCAACTGAGCGCAGCAACTTGAATTTAGCGGTCTATCGTATCGACTTTAAAAACAAAGCCGAGTACAGCAGAGATATCAGCATGTTCGTCAATATCGGTAAAACTCAAAACCAAGGTGTTGAGCTAGAGGGCACATACTCGCCAATGTCTTTGCCGGACCTGACGTTAACCGGTGCATATAACTACTTGGATACCGAACAACTCGAGGGGCAATATGCAGGCAACCAACTACCTTTCGCTTCAAAGCATCAACTTTCAGCCAGTGCTCTCTATAGCATCAAGGATATAGATTTAGGATTGTTGGCATTCTACTACAGCGAATCATTTGCAGATCTAGCCAATAGCGTTGACGAAAATATCTCTGGCACCGCGGGTGAAATACCTGAATATACCGTGGTTAACTTCAATATTGGTACTGAGCTTTTTAAGCAAAATAATAGTGGTTTAAAGCTAGGTTTATCAGTCAACAACCTATTTGATAATGAGTACTTCTTCCGAGGATTAGATGTATCACCGGCAGGAAAAGTCCCCGCGCCAGGTCGCTCATTTAGTCTAGACATTGGCTATACTTTCTAAACTGGTTTTAATGCACTAGCTAAAAAGGCCTCCAATTTACATTGGAGGCCTTTCTTATCTAATCTAATATATTTACGGGTTAAACTGCTTGCCCAGCAGCCACTCCAGAACTCCAAGCCCATTGGAAGTTAAACCCGCCTAGCCAACCACTTACATCAATGACTTCACCAATAAAGTACAGACCAGAAACATTTTTAGCTTCCATCGACTTTGATGACAGTTCGTCAGTGTCTACGCCGCCTAATGTCACCTCTGCCGTACGATAACCCTCAGTGCCATTCATGACTATGCTCCAAGCTTCTAAATCAACAGCGAGCTGTTCTCGCTCAGCATGGACTAACTGGTTAAGGGCTTTATTAAGCAGTGCTTCGTCAAATAATGCCTCGACTAAACGCTTTGGTAGCCACAATGCCAACGCATTACGCAAACTTTGCTTAGGGCTATTATCGACCAATTGCTCAATCTCAGATCTGGCATCTTTACCAGGTAGCAAATTAATACTAATCGCCTCTCCAGGATTCCAATAATTGGAGATCTGTAAAATAGCTGGGCCAGATAAGCCGCGATGGGTGAAGAGTAATGCTTCACTAAATTGGGTACCGTCTTTGGCAGTAATAGTGGTGGGTACCGCAATACCCGATAGTGGCTCGAAGCGTTGTTTCTGGTCGCTATGCCAGGTAAAAGGGACTAACCCTGCGTGGGTCGGTAACACTTTTAGCCCAAACTGTTCGGCGACGTGGTATCCATAAGGCGATGCACCCAGTTTAGGCATCGACAAGCCGCCAGTGGCAATGACCAGTGACTGACAAGTGTACTGTGCTTTATCGGTGTGCACTTCAAACAGACCATCAGCATTCTTAGTCACTTGGCGAATTTCAGTGCGCAGCTTTACAGCAGCGCCAGCCCACTCACACTCGGTAAGCAGCATACTAACAATCTCTTTGGCAGAGTCATCGCAAAAAAGCTGACCATGATCGCGCTCGTGGTATTCAATACCATGGCGCTCAACCAACTCGATAAAGTCACTTGAGCGGTAGCGTGCCAGTGCCGATTTTACAAAATGGCTGTTACTACAGAGAAAATTTGCTGGTTCGACTTTTTGATTGGTGAAGTTACAACGGCCACCACCACTGATAAGAATTTTCTTACCCGCTTGTTTGGCATTATCGAGTACGAGCACATCGCGGCCACGGTAACCTGCGGTGGCAGCGCACATAAGTCCTGCAGCCCCAGCTCCGATAATAATGACGTCGATATGTTCCACTCAATAACTCCTAGAAAGACTTCGCCTATTGATAAATATTAGGCACAAAAAAGGGCGCTATTTTAGCACCCTTCTCTCACGATATACCATCACCGAATGTCAGCACTCATATGGCGAGTCACTGACAGACTTTAATCGTCCGATGTTTCGGACTTTTTCTCACGACCTAACAGCTCTTTAGCTGCATCATGAGGTGATTTCCCTTTATACAATACTTGGTAAACCTGCTCAGTGATCGGCATTTCAACGCCTAAACGTTTTGCGAGCGTGTAAACTTCTTTAGTATTGCGGTAACCTTCAACAACTTGACCAATCTCTACTTGCGCGGCTTCGACATCACAGCCTTTACCAAGCGCTAAACCGAAACGACGATTACGAGATTGATTGTCGGTGCAGGTCAACACTAAATCGCCTAAACCTGCCATCCCCATAAAGGTTGATGCTTGCGCACCCATAGCTTCACCGAGACGTGTTAATTCAACTAAACCACGGGTAATTAATGCGGTACGCGCATTTGCACCAAAGCCGATACCATCTGATAGTCCTGCACCAATCGCGATAACATTCTTAACCGCACCGCCCAATTGAAGGCCGATAAAGTCATCGTTAGCATAAACGCGTAAACGTTTAGGGCTATGCAACAATTCAACTAAATCATTAGTAAATTGCGGATCTGTACCTGCAATAGATATTGCTGTAGGCATTCCTGCAGCAAGCTCTTTAGCAAAAGTAGGACCCGATAACACCGCGAGTGGGAAATTATCACCGAGTACTTCACGCGCCACATCTTGTATCAACCGACCAGTTTCAGGCTCAAGGCCTTTGGTCGCCCATACAATACGTGCTTCTTTACGTAAAAACGGCTTAGCTTGCGCTAACACGTCCCCAAAAACATGACTAGGTACAACAACTAATACGTTGTTGGAAGCAGCAAGTGCTGTTGCTAAATCAGATTCTGGAATAAGAAGATCGGGAAGCGCAATACCGGGTAAGAACGCTTGATTACACTTGTCGTTCTTCAGGTTTTCGATGTGCTTAGGGTCATGCCCCCAAAGCAGGGTTCTGTGGCCATTATTCGCTAAAGAAATGGCAAGGGCGGTGCCATAAGAGCCCGCCCCCAGTACCGTAATATCGGCAGTATTTTCCATGCGATTAAGCGTTTGCTTCTTCTGCAGGCGCATCAGCGGCAGCAGCTTGACGCTGTTGAACGTACTGAGCGAATAGCGCGTCAAAGTTAACTGGAGCAAGGTTTAGTTGTGGGAAAGTACCACGGCTAACTAGGCTACCAATTGCTTCACGAGCATATGGGAAAAGAACGTTAGGGCAATATGCACCTAAAGAGTGAGCAAGTTGCTGCTCAGTAAGACCCGTAATTGCGAAGATACCAGCTTGCTGAACTTCACAAAGGAACGCAGTTTCTTCGCCGTTCTTAGCTGTAACCGTTAGAGAAAGAACAACTTCATATACATCGTCAGACAATTTGTTGCTACGAGTATCAAGGTCTAGCTTAACTTCTGGCGTCCACTCTTTCTGGAAAACAGCTGGGCTGTTTGGTGTTTCAAAAGAGATATCTTTTGTGTAAACACGTTGAATGTTAAATTGTGGACCTTGCTCTTGTTCTTTGTTTGCTACTTCAGCCATGATTTCCTACCTTAAAAATGTTAATGAGGCTACTTCAAAAGAGCCAGTCTCAGGGTTTTGCCTTTATGGGTAATAACCCAATTGGCTGTCCCAGTATTTGATTTATTTAGTCAACAGACGCTTTTTGGAGGGTATTCCCTCAATTCAATGCCGGTAACCATTAATGTTAAGCCGTGACACTTTAATCAATTACTTAACAATAATGCAATGGCTACACCGACACTTCTATCTTTTGCTTTTTGAAACAGGCAAATTACTTGACTGCCATTCACCCATACCACCTTTCAAATTATTCACGTTTTCAAACCCGTGCTTAACCATCAGTTGGGCCGCTTGAGACGAAGTCATGCCAGCGTTGCATACCATTATTATGGGACTGGCTTTTGAGTTTTCAAGGGTACCAAGCTGATTATTTTTAATCTCAGCTAATGGAACATTAATTGCGCCAACAATATGGCCCTTCTTAAATTCCTCTTTACCGCGTACATCAACAACTGTTGCTTCTTGCTTGTTCATCAACAAAGTGGCTTCTTGGTGATTCACATTTTTAACTTTTGATACGCTAGACTTAAATACCATCACGATAAGTCCGACGAATAAACCCACCCACGCCAAACTTAACATCGGGTTTGCTTTAAAAAATTCCATATATTCTTGCATGCTTTACTGCCTACTTTTAATTGGCCCAAATATAATGAGGGCACAGAGTATACCATTGCGATGACAGAATACAGAATGTTAGTCACGTAACGCACACGACAGCTGGCTTTGAATCACACCTGTTTGTAAATCGATAACCGCAATCTGGGTAAATTTCTTTATGCCGAGTACCAATTGGTAGTAATATTTAACCAATTAAAATTTTAATCTTATTTTTTCAAACTTAAAGGTACTACCATGACGACTCACAAACGCCCGTTGGCATTGCTGATCCTCGATGGATGGGGCTCTCGTGAAAACACGCAAAAAAATGCTGTTTTTCATGCGAACACTCCTGTTCTCGACAAGCTTAATGCGCAATATCCACATAGTTTAATTTCCGGTTCAGGTATCGATGTTGGGCTACCCGCTGGCCAAATGGGCAACTCCGAAGTTGGCCACATCAATATTGGTTCTGGCCGTATTGTCTATCAAGAACTAACCCGTATCGGCAAGGCTATTGATGATGGGGAGTTCGATACTAACCCAGCACTTACTGCGGCCGTTGATGGGGCAGTCAAAGCCAATGGTGCCGTTCATATCATGGGACTATTATCGCCAGGTGGGGTACATAGTCATCAAGATCATATAGAAGCCATGTGTCGCCTTGCCGTTAAACGCGGTGCAACTAAGGTTTATCTACATGCCTTTTTAGACGGTCGCGATACTCCGCCTCGTAGCGCAGAAGCTGGTTTAGCTCATTTCGAAGATATGTTTAAAACCCTAGGTACTGGTCAAGTGGCTTCCATTATTGGTCGTTACTACGCCATGGATAGAGACAACCGCTGGGATCGTGTATCCCAAGCTTATGAGTTAATCACTGAAGGCAAAGGCTTGCATCAAGTAGCAAGTGCTGTTGAAGGTATTAAAGCCGCTTACGCTCGTGATGAAAATGACGAGTTTGTCGGTAGCACTGCAATCCCTGACGCTGAAGGTAACATTGCCAAGCTAGAAGATAATGACGCGCTCATTTTCATGAACTTCCGCGCTGACCGTGCCCGCCAAATCACTCGTAGCTTTGTGGATGCTGACTTTGATGGCTTCGAACGTGCTGTGACACCTAAAGCACACTTTGTCATGCTAACGGAATATGCCGCGAGCATTGATGCTGCCATCGCTTATCCGTCGACCGATCTGGTCAACACCTTAGGCGAAACCTTGCAAGATCAGCACATGACACAGTTGCGCATTTCAGAGACCGAAAAGTACGCTCACGTCACTTTCTTTTTTAACGGTGGTAAAGAGGAGCCTTTCGAAGGCGAAGATCGCATCTTAATCCAATCACCAAAAATTGCGACCTATGATCTACAACCTGAGATGAGTTCAACAGAACTCACAGACAAACTCGTTGCTGCAATAGAATCAACCAAGTATGACGTGATTATCTGTAATTATCCGAATGGCGATATGGTTGGCCACACCGGTAACTTTGATGCAGCAGTCAAGGCCTGTGAAGCTGTCGATACCTGTTTAGGGCGTGTTGTTGAAGCGCTAGACAAAGTTGGCGGTGAGTGTTTAATTACAGCCGACCACGGTAATGCTGAACAAATGACGGATGAGTCAACAGGGCAAGCACATACCGCTCACACCTGTGAACCTGTGCCACTGATTTATGTTGGACGTGATGCAGATATAGAAAAAG
>NZ_PJBM01000220.1:0-6401 GCF_002836075.1 Shewanella sp. GutDb-MelDb
CAGATGACTATGCCAATATTATTATCCCTGTAGTCTTTAGTTTTCCTAATCTGGGTAAGTTATTGACCATTGTTTTTGTGCTGTTTGCCGCTTGGTTTTCAGGTGAAGATATTGATTTTTTAACTTATGTACCTATGTCGATAAATGGCCTAATTAGTCTATTTGGTAGTGTATATTTAACCATTCCAATGCTGCTCGATTCACTTGAGCTGTCATCGGATCTATTTCAGCTTTATATGGTGTCGAGCTTATTTACTAGCCGCTTTACCTCATTGCTAGCGGCGATGAATATATTCATTCTTGCCGTGGGTGGTACCGCGATGCTGGTCGGCATTGCAAAAGTCAGCATGGCAAGATTAATTATGTATAGCGCATTAACACCAGTGGTATTCGGCGTCAGCTTATTAGCGTCTAGCTGGCTACTCAGTAGTATCGTTAATACTGAATACAACATGGATGAAGTGGTGGCTCAGATGAGCGCAGCAGAGAAGGTTCCCGATCAGGTCACCGCCTTTAGATGGGACGAATTGGCACAAGCAACGGGCCCAAGAGACTTAGAAGCGATAAGAGAAAGTGGCATATTAAGAGTCGGATATAACCCCATCCAAGTCCCATTTTCTTTTTATAATGCGCAAGATCAACTCGTCGGATTTGATGTTGAATTAATGAAAAAGCTGGCGGCGGAAATGGAAGTCAAAATTGCGTTTGTGCCTTATACCTTTGGTAACGTATTGAGTGCCATCAATAAAGGTCAGTTCGATATTGCCATTTCAGGGTTGCAAATGACCACGAAGCGGATAGAGTTCGTCGGTTTTACCACTCCAGTGCTAAATCTTCATTACTCATTTGTGGTGAAAGATCATCGAGCCGATGAATTCAAAACCGATAAAATGTTGCGCCAGGCGGGCACGATTAAAATAGCGTCGGTAGGCAGCTATTCTATTATTCCTCAGCTTGAAGAGAAGTTTCCCAACTTTGAGTTTGAAATGATTCAATCTGACCGTTTGTTCTTTGAAGATGATGGCAAAACATGGGATGGGTTAATGATCAGCCTTGAAGCGGGTAAGACCTGGACTATTTTGTACCCAGAATACACCACGCTTTATAATCGAGAAGAGATTAAGTCATTCCCCGCATCGTATGCGGTCGCAAGAGACAATGCTTCGTTGCAAACATTCCTCAATAGTTGGCTTGAGATCCAAAAATCATCCGGTTATGTCGATACTCTCTACAACTATTGGATTTTGGGTGAAAACGCTAAACCCCAAACAGCCCGTTGGTCAGTCATTAAGGATGTATTGCATTGGGTTGAGGCCGATAAATAATGAACAGCGTTAAGCTGTGATATGGATTGTCGAAAGTGGCCGGGTTAACCTGGCCACTTTTTATCGCACATATAGGCGTTACATCAGCCAGCTATAACTGATCACGCCGTAACCATGCCAGTCTTGTGGGTCCGATTCATATTCTTTGCTATATAAATCAAAACTCCAGCTAACTGACCAGCCGGGAAAGGCCCAGATAACGCCGGTGCTCGCGCTCGCTTGCTGATGTTTCATTTGAATATAGGAGTCATAAGGCAAATCGCCTTCGATACTCAAGTCATTCAGACGGTAACCCGCTTGTGCTCTTGCAAAAACGGTCCAGCTGCCACCTTCTCTGGCTGAAACACTGTATTGACCGTAGTGTCCAGCATGGCTGCTGATCTGCCCGAAAGACTGGTTCAAGTCATCTCCCCAGCGTAAGGTTAAGCCTAGATTTGATTCGGTACGGAAATTACCTAATTGTGTATAACTGTGACCACTAAGTTCCCATTGGCTGTCTTCAAAAGCCTGCTGCCGTAGCAATAGCATGTCTGCTTCATAGGCAAACTGAAACGTCATTTCCGTTTCGATTTGATACTGCCAGCCCAGTGGCGCGGTAGATGAGGTGAGCTTATGCACCAACTCCTGAGTCGCTTCTGCGCCAGAGGCTGGGCCCATAACACCGACTGCAAACCAGTTCTTTTGTGCGAAATCATCGCCATAGATTCCGCTGAAGCTCTCAAGCTCTAACAGCCCAGCATAAGGGCGGTCAAAAGGTTGCTCAAAGTCATGTTTTATCTCTATAGGCGTCCACATACGTTGATATAGGTTTGCGCCCCATTGGCTAGTATTACTCTGTTGTGGAAAAAGTAATAGGCTCTGCCAGTTAAAAGGCCAAGATGCGTTAGAGAAGTCATGTTGAGGCGTTGCTTGCCAGCTAATGGCAATACCGTTGGAGTAATCCCCATCATCGCCAATCACAACATCGTTATCTAAACCAACATGCCATTGAGATGCTAAAGAGGATAAAGGAGCGCTTGCAAGCACAGCGGCGCAGCCGATTGAAATTAGTGATTTATAAGCAAGTAGAGGCTTCAATTGCAGGTTCCCGTTATATTCAATGCATGATTTCAGGCGAAGTTCTACAGTAAAGATAACGCTTGCAGCATAACCCTAAAATGACAACTAATCCAATATTGGTATTATTACCGTCAACTTACGCTCATAACCGCAGGGTTATAGTTACTGCCTTACTCATGTGAGCAATTTATATAAGTGACTTAAATGAGCAGCTGGAATTGCTTACGATAGGCGCGGGGGGATTGGCCTGTTATCCGCTTAAAGGCTCGAGAAAAATGGGCTAGATCTGAGTAACCAAGTGAAGAAGCTATGCGGGTAATCGGAATATTGCCATCGGTCATCATTTCACAGGCCTGAGTGAACAACACGTTCTCGACGATGTTTGAATAACTGGCTTTTTCTGCTTTTAAACGGCGCTGAAGTGTTCTGACGTTCATGCCCAATATGTCGGCGGCAGACTCAATGGAGAGCCTACCTAAACCCAAATAAGGTTTGAGCGCTTGCTTTAATGAGTCAACAAACTGAGTTGGCCTGCGTGGCTCACTGGGTTTAGCTTCATGCCAGCCTAATTTTAGCGATATTGGCTGTGCGAGTTCTGCTGAGGTTAAGGAGATAGCAATAACACTGCGATTGACATAAAAAATTGAATCTTCAACGAGTAATGACTTTTTTAGTTCATCAGCATTATCAGAGGTTAGCACTATCTCGGCTGGAGACCACTCACGCTTGGTTAAGTTACGAATGAGCTCAATCATAAAGGTTAGGATGAACAGCTCTCTGAAATCCAAGAGCTTCTCTATATTAAAGTTATGCTCTCTAATTAACCAATGCCGACCGACTAAGTGCCGCAACTTGACCGTTGAGTGGGTTGATTCTTGATTAAAAAATACCGAGAACTCTTCGATAGCCTGCTCAAGAGTTTTAGCGTATTTGAGTTTTTCAGCATAACTAGGAACAAGTACTTGTCGGCATACTTGCCATATGAGTTGGCTGTATCTATTTGGGCCTGCCTTTTCACCGATAATACGCAGTAGATTAATCAGTGGCAGTTGCGGTACATAGTCGTGATCAGGCTCTAGGATGTTTTCTGGAAGTTGGGCTTTTGCGATGGTGGGATAGATATCACTATCTATCTGTTTGAGTATGTCGACGAAAGCGATCGCATATTGAGATTTAATCAAAGGAACGATGGGCGTTACTTTTTTCATTTTTAAGCCCTTCATTTTTACTGATCAGGTTAGTCTTTCTATTACAGTAGTCAATATCCTACATAGGTTAACTTTCTCGTTCTATATCGTAGGCGTTATGGCTGAGGTTTGTCTAATTATCTTGAAATGTGGTGAGTTGGTGTTAGCTTATAAAAGTAGCAAAAAATTCATTAACTAAATGAGCGAGGCTGATAAATGACCCAACAAACAGAGCCAATAAAGACTAAGCCGACGCTGGCCACCCCGATAAAAGAATACGGTTTTAATACGCCGCAGCGTTTATTTGTTGGTTATACGTTGGCTGTGTTAGTGGATCTCACGGTGCTTAATTTATTCAATGAGTTTTGGGAATACATCACGCTAGAGTCTTTTTCTATTTCGCTATTAGTGGCTATTTTATTACAGCTATTATTGAAGCTAACAATTGCGGCAGAACATGCGATTGCTGAATATTTTAAGACTAAACCGGGTCGGGCACCGAAGTTTTACCGAGCTTTTACTACTTGGGCTATTTTATTTGGTTCTAAATTTATAATGCTAGAAGCCATTAACTTGGTCTTTGGAGACAGCATTCAGTTTACAGGTCCTGCGGATGGAATCGTGGCATTCTTTGCACTTGTATTTGGGATCTTAATTGCAGAGTTTATGGTTTCTAAAATATATTTCTCGCTAGAAGATTAAGGAGAAAAGCCATGGTCTCTTACGGATGAATAATGACATTCTAATGATTAGCAGCAAGTACTGAGGATGCTTTTTCTATTTCGAATGCTACAGTTTAATACAAAAACAGCCACCCCAAAGGGTGGCTAGCTAAATCGATGAGAAACTCATTCGTCGCTAAGCTAAATAGCGGTTTTAAAAATATGCATAAACGAAGGTGGTAATTCGATATTAATGGGGACTTTAAGTTTGCGTGCAACATCATTTGATGCGATTAATCCTCGAATATGATGTTGCTCGTGGTCAATGACTAGCATGTGATGTAAGCCATTCTCTTGTAAGGATCGCACAACATCACTGACGTTTGCCGTTGATAGTTGCTGGTAATCCAGTGCCGATAATTGATCTCTAGCGATCATCATATCGGTCACTAATAACTCCTCAATACTGCAAGCAAACTTGTTGGCTAGCTTTACCATTTTACGGTGGAGTAGCTCATGCTTAGTTATCACGCCGAGGAATTGATTATCTTTGTCGACCACTAACCGCATAAATGCATGCGTCTTATCCATTACATTTGAAGTGTCTATTGCGCTTGTTGCTGCGTCGATGACCATAGGTTGAGAATGGTTAAAGTCGGTAAAAATACTCAATGCTGGCGAGTTTAGCTGCGTTTTATCTTCATCGGTCGACCAAAGTAAGTGGTCGATAGATGCGGTGCTATATAGATCTAGGTTTCTCATAGGGCTTTCTCCTGTACTAAGGTACATCTTTCAGGCGATTGATTCGGGGAGGTAACAGCTATATTTTATTTCTATTCACACCGGCTTGATGCTGTAATGCGAAGTCATTAGTTAGCCGTATCAATACAAACTAGTCTTGATGGCGGTAGAGGGTCAATAACATTAAGTACAATTAATATAGGTTAAGCTAATGGTAGAGTTGTTGCCAATATGGTTGATTCTGAAGATTTTTAATATTTTCTATTGTTTAGATTTAATGTTGCAGGCTGAATCTACGTCACTGCTTATTTTCAATTGCTCATAACGTAAAGGACCAGTAGGCTAGTGGTAACGTAATGAAAAGCGAAGCGACTATGAACTCAACGATAGATACCATATTACAACACCGCTCTATACGGCACTTTACCGAGCAAGCGATTGAAGCCGATAAACTGGAACAGATTTTAAATTGTGCTATCGCAGCATCGACCTCAAGTTTTATTCAATGCACCAGTATTATTCGGGTTACCGCTAAAGCATCGAGAGACAAGTTGGTTGAATACGCTGGTGGCCAACCTTATGTTGCTAGCGCGGCAGAGTTCTTTGTCTTTTGCGCTGATTTTAATCGTCATCAGCAGATAAACCCGCAAGCGCAACTGGGCTTTTGTGAGCAAACACTTATCGGAGCAATCGATACTGCTTTGATGGGGCAAAACGCATTGTTGGCAGCGCAATCACTTGGCCTCGGTGGCGTTTTTATTGGTGGTATCCGTAATAACCCTGACAAAGTGGTACAGCTGTTAAACCTTCCAAAGCATGTGATGCCGTTATTTGGACTGTGTTTAGGCTATGCTGCTAAAGCACCAGAGTCTAAGCCGCGTTTACCGCAGTCGATAGTGGTGCATCAAGACAGTTATAAGGCATTAGATTTTGATGTCTTAGCACGATATGACCAGCATATTAGAGAGTATTACGGCTCTCGCTCGAGCAATAACAAACAGGTTTCTTGGTCAGATCAAATAACGGAAACCCTGAACAAAGAGGCGAGACCCTTCATGCTAAGTGCGATTAATAAACAAGGGTTTCTTTCTAAGTAATTGATATTTAGCTGGCTGTTGGTGATTGTGTTGAGGGCTACGAGGCTAGCGTACTTTTGATTTTTAGATGAATATAGAGATCCTCTAAAGATTTGAAAATGGTTAACATCCTAGTGTAATGATGACTTTGATAGGAATTCGTTTTTTTAATTATGAATACTTCACCGTCATTAGCTATATCGGTATTTTATGACTTAAACTTGCATTTACACGCTTTTAAAAACCATAAGTGATAGTTATTGTTTATTATTTAGTTTTTCATTCGGTAAGATGGTCATACACTCACCATCTTATCTAGGAGATAACGATGAAACGCCTAAGTTTATCTAT
>NZ_PJBM01000221.1:0-6219 GCF_002836075.1 Shewanella sp. GutDb-MelDb
TGGTGAATATTGCCGCCGATGGCAGCATGACCTTTGAGCCGACAGACAACTATTACGGCCCTGTCACCTTTGATTACATCGCGACTGACGCAGATGGTGACATCGACACCGGTACGGTCAACATCACCGTAATGCCAAATGTTTCTGGAGGGAATTCCACCTCCCTCACAGTTGATGACTCAGATACGATTGGTAGTGCTACAGATTCAGATTCGAATGGCTTGAACTTTACAGCTGGTGTTGCCGCTGTGAGCTTGTTTGCTTTTGGTAGTTTGGCTAATATCGGTGTGACAGGACTTGATGGAAACTTAACTTGGACGGTTGATAGCTCTGGTAATTTAATCGGTAGTCTAGATGGTTCACCCATCTTACAACTTAGCTTATCAGGCACTACGATTGCAGCTGGGGATACTGGTTCAGTGACGGTATCAGTCACTTTATTAGACAATTTACCTCATGGTGTCGCCGTTGATTCACTAGTCGTTAGCGGTATAGAAGTCATAGCTACTGACGGTAATGGTGCCGTCGCATCTGGAACTGTCGAAGTAAATGTTATCGATGCTGAACTGACTCTAACACCATCAGATATTACCGGCACTAACGCCGCGGGAATATACACAGGCCTATTAACAACTGATGGGGCAGATCAAGATTATAGCGCCGATCTGAGTGCTAATATTGCTGGCTGGAATGGCTCTACAATTACATTTGCAGATTCAGGCATGACATCGAATGGCTTAACGATCTTCTACTTTGTTGACCCTAGCGATCCAAGCATTCTTATTGCTTATTCCGATATAAGTGGCAACCCCTCTGCATATGATGCCAGTAATGCGAATCAATCTGTAATCTTCACGTTATCAATGGATCCAAATAACGACAACTATCAACTAAATCTTACTCAATCTATTGATCAGCTTGAAAGCGTAACCTTAGTTAATATGGCTGGCGGTGCGGGTGGCAATACACCTGCCGTGTATGTTTCCTATAATGGCACTAGCTACGATATCGATAATGATATTAATGATGTAGCTCAAGGCAATGAGATGGCATTTACCCTGACATCAAGCTCAGGGGGAGTATCTTCCTCAGTTAATGGCAACACGAATGGTTTTGGTGTACAAAATGCTTCCGTTGATCAAGGAGAGAACCTTGTTATTGATTATGCCAATGATGTGGCATCCGCATCCGTTCAGTTCGACGGGGCTAATCTTGTACATTATAAAGCTTACGATGCTGATGGAAATCTTCTTGGAGAGGGTGACATTGCCAGTGGTGGGCTCATTAGCAACTTAGGTTCGATTAGTTATCTTGAACTTTCAACAAGCCCTGCTGATGGCAATAACAACTTCCAGTTTACCGGTACTTCGGCTGAAAACATCGTTAGCTCAACTGAAGATGTAAACTTAGAAATTGACGTGACGGTTACTGATAGTGATGGAGATAGCAGCACCGGGACTATCGATATTGTCCTAGACGCACCTGTTACACCTATAAGCGCACCCGTAGCATTAACCCAAAACGCGCTTTCTCTATTGAGCGAAGTAGATTTAAATAATGATGGGAGTGAGTCAGATACACAATCTTTACGCTTCCAGTCAGGCAGTGAATCTATTACAGCATTCCAATTTGGAGATACAGATGCAATTCAAGTCTCTGGGGTTAATGCTAATATTTCCTGGTCGTTAAATGAATCAGGACAACTTATAGGTACATTCCAAGGTAAAGAGTCTATTCGTTTAACACTAAACTGGGCAAGAATTGAAAGCGGTGAGCAGGGAAGTGTCACAGTAACTGCGGAGTTACTAGAAAACTTCCCTCACAATGTGAACACTGAAAACCTAGTTATCAGTGGTATAAGTATTCTGGGTGTTGATGCTTTAGGATCCACTGCGCAATCAAGCCTGACAGTATCAGTCGTTGATTACTCAGATCCTGTTGATGACTTTGCCACCATTGCAGAAGGCTCAACTGCTACGGGTAATGTACTAACCAATGATATTGATCCTGATAGTAACTTCACTGTAACTAGCTTTACTGTTTCAGGCCAAAGCTATACCACCAATGCAACATTCATTATCATTAATGAAGGTCGCTTTGCTTTAGAGTCGGATGGTAGCTACATATTTGTCCCTAATACTAATTGGAATGGTCAAGTCCCTGATATCACCTATACCACTAATACTGGCGCAACAGCGGTACTTACAATTACCGTCACCGAAGGAGATTCAGCGCCAGAGTTTAGGTCAGGTACTGATATTGAGGGAGATTCGGCAAATGTCGATAACTATGACTTTGGATTTAAGCCTGAAGGAAGTAGTAGCGGCACTCTAGTCGGTTCAGTGATTGCCGACGATCCAGATACTAATGATAACCTAAGTTACAGCTTTTCTAACGGCACATTGACTGATGGCGTATTCACAATCGATGCCGACACTGGTGAAATATCCCTCAATAAAGACATTGATGATGCGGATCTAGGTGTCTTTACCCTAAATGTTGTTGCCACCGATTTAACAGGGCTTACAGATACAGCAACGGTCAATATAGAATTAACAAATGTTAACGAGCCTCCAGTTGCGACGGATGACTACTTTGGCATTGGCTTAAGCGCTACGTACTACAGCTACAATGATGGTACTGATGGTGGCAACCTATCGTCTGTGGGTCAGGTTCGCAGCTTTATCAACAGTAATGATGCAGATGCATCTTTCTTTGCCACAAGCCTTAATTATGCAAAAGGCGGGGGTAATCTAGGTACAGGGACTAGCTTACAAGATTTCCTCGGTAGTGACGCCGCGAGTCTGAGTAACGACCCAGGCAACAGTTCTGACGCCATACTGCACATGCAAGGTGCAGTACAACTTGATGTTGGAACATATGGTCTAAAAGTCACTGCAGACGACGGCTACTCTATTGTAATTGATGGAGTGGTGGTTGCTGAAGTATCTAAGAACCAGGCATCAAGTACCCGTTATCCTGGTGACAGTGGCCATATTTATTTCGATATCGATACCGCTGGCGCACATTCCATTGAAATCATCTATTGGGATCAAGGGGGAGCTTACGAACTAAATATTGAACTTGGTCTGTTTGATAATACTAACCAGCAAATTGGTAGTTACACTCCACTAGGAGATCAGATTGTAGCTAACGGTATAATAGTACTCGAAGATACACCGTACACCTTTAATGCAGCAGACATACTTGCCAATGATAGCGATGTTGATGGCGATCTAATTACGATTCAAAGCGTGGGCAATGCCGAGCATGGCAGCGTATCACTGGATGTAAATGGCAATATTTTGTTTACCCCAGATGTAGGCTATACGGGTTCTGCTAGTTATGAATACACCATTACCGATCCAAGTGGCTTAACTGATACCGCAACCGTTTACTTTGATATTTTGCCTACACGAGATTATGGCTTTGTATCTGGGACTGACGGTAACAATGACATCCAAGGCGGTAACGACCATGACATCATCGTCAGTGATACAACGGGCTTACAAATTGTTCCAGGTGAAAACTACAACATCGCCTTTATTCTTGATTCCTCTGGTAGCATGGGAACAACAGCTGTAAATGCAGCCAAAGAGCAATTGATTGAAGTATTTAAAACACTTCTTGCATCTGCATCAGGGCTAAATTCTGGGGTAGTTAACGTCGCTGTAATTGATTTTTCAGGGTCTGCTGTATTAAGTCTTTCTGTAGATATTAAAGATCTAGATATCAGCGCACTAGAATCTGGCACCGATGCAGCTTGGAACGCGATTACCAATGGTGGCAGTACAGACTATGTTGATGCATTTAATGCTGCAAGAGATTGGTTTAGCAGCAACGATGTGACAAGTAATGCTGGAAACAATATTACTTACTTCATTACTGACGGCAAACATAACGCAGGCGGTAATCCTCAAGCTGCATTTAACTTATTAAATGGGCTATCTATCGTCGAGGCTGTTGGTATTAAAAATGACTTAAATGCAGCTGATTTAATTCAATACGACAGTGATGGACAAGTTAGGGCTAAAATTAGTGTCGATAATTTAGCTAGCGTTATACTTGGGTCTGAAACTAACCTATTACAAGGAGATGACCAAACAACCGGAGGCTTAGGTAATGACATTATTTTTGGTGATTTAACCCAATTTACTGGCATTGATGGTCAAGGCTTTACAGCTCTGCAAAAACTGGTTGCTCAAGAAACTAACGTCGAAGCTAACGAAGTCTCAGTACAGGATATTCATGCCTTTATTTCTGTTAATACAGCCATGTTTGATGTGTCTCAAACCCATGACGGCATTGATACTCTCAATGGTAATGAAGGTAACGACATTCTCTTCGGCCAGGGCGGTAATGACACTTTAATTGGTGGTCTAGGTAACGACACCTTAATTGGTGGCCTCGGAGACGATAGTATGATTGGTGGCTTGGGCAATGACACAATGACCGGCGGCGATGGAGAAGATACCTTTGTTTGGAGTGCTAACTCCGTCGACGGTACAGAGACTACCGACCACATTACCGACTTTAGCCTGTTGGAAGATAAGCTTGACCTAAGTGATATTCTTCAAGGAGATACGGTCAATGAACTTTCGCAGTACATCAGCTTTACTGATGAAAACGGGAGTACCTCAATCAATATCGATACCAACAACGATGGAGTTTTCGATCAACATATCGTGCTCGACGGTGTTGACCTATTTACCGAGTTCGGCTCGAGTGAGGCCCAAATAATTACAGGGCTGTTAGGCAGCAATGGTGAGGGCCCATTAATTGTAGGTACCTCTACTGGTGACTCTGCAGCCCCAGCAGCTGTCAATATGCCTGACTCGCTAAATGAAGAACTCTGGGCACAAGGTTTCACGATCATACCTTAAGCACTTAGTGGGATGATGGCCTGTGGATAAATAGGCCATCATGGCCGATACTAACAAACAATACATAATAAAATCTTAAGGATAAGTCCCCAAGGTGACAGTTTCAGCTTCTAAGAAAACTGAGCAATGGACCATTTCAGCATCTCAGCGCGTTATTGTTGATCCATTGCTAGACAGTTTAGTTTTACTTACTGAATACTTCGGTAGCCCTTGCTCCAGCGACTCTCTGGCGGCAGGCCTGCCTATGCAAGGGCATGTCCTAACACCAGAGCTACTGCCTCAAGCAGCCAGCCGAGCAGGTTTAGCAGCTAAGCTATCCCGTAAGGGACTCAATGAAATAACGCCAATTTTACTGCCGTGTATTTTGCTGCTGAAAGATAAAAAAGCCTGCCTACTTCGAGAGCTAGATGTTGAGCACGATAAAGCGATTATCCAGTTACCTGAAACCGGCGGTGAAGAAACACTGTCAATTGAAGAGCTCGAAGCGCTTTATGTGGGCTACTTGTTTCTTGTTAAACAGGAGTATCGTGGCGATATGGGCTTTGATGTCCACCTTCACGAGAACAAATCTCACTGGCTATTACAGACACTTAAAGACTCTGCCCCAATTTATCGTGACGCCTTAATCGCATCAGTATTAGTCAACTTATTCGCACTGGTGTCGCCACTATTTATTATGAATGTATACGACAAAGTCGTGCCTAACTTAGCATTTAATTCTTTATGGGTATTAGCGATAGGTGCGGGCATAGCTTATATCTTTGACTTGGTAATGCGTCAGTTACGCAGTTACTTAATCGATGTCGCGGGTAAGAAAGTCGATATTATCGTCTCCTCGCAACTGTTCGCAAAGGCCGTCGGGATTCCATTAGAAAAACGTTCGCCAAGTGTGGGCGGTATGGCCAAGCAACTCGGAGAATTTGACAGTATTCGAGATATTCTCACCTCTGCCACCATTACCACATTAGTCGATCTGCCCTTTGCGCTATTCTTTTTGACCATTATCTACCTAGTCGCAGGTGATCTTGCGCTTATTCCATTGGTCGGTAGTTTTATAATTATTGCTTACACCTTGATTATGCAGCCAAAACTAAAAGCGGCAATAGAAGAAAGTAATAAATTCTCTGGCTTAAAACATGGTCATCTTATCGAGTCACTTTCATCACTAGAGTCTATCAAATCAAGTGGTGCCGAAGGCTTAGTTCAAAAAAGTTGGCAACAGATGATCGGGCATACCGCTAGCTGGCAGTTAAAATCTAAAAAGATTTCAACTTCAGTCACGAATGTCGCGACATTCGTGGTGCAGACTTCTGTTATTTTCGTCGTAATATTAGGT
>NZ_PJBM01000001.1:0-6160 GCF_002836075.1 Shewanella sp. GutDb-MelDb
CCAATTGTTTACTACTTATAGCTACATCTCTCGACATTTCCAACCAAGAACCATCATCCCAATGCGGGAAATAGGTATCGCCTTCAACATCCAGTGAAATTTCGGTTAAATATAAAACATCCGATATACACAAAAGGCTTGCGTAAAGTTGACCGCCTCCGATAACAACCAGCTCTTCACAGTCGCCTGCAGCGAGCTTAGCATCCTCAAAACAGGTCACCGTAGTGACACCGTCTATAGCCAAATCCTTTTGACGACTAATCACTATATTATGCCTGCCTGGCAACGGTCGACCAATTGACTCATAGGTCTTTCGCCCCATCACGATAGGTTTACCTAGGGTTACAGCCTTAAAATGGCGTAGATCTTCAGGGAGGTGCCATGGCATCTTATTGTCTTTACCAATAACGCGGTTATTCGCCATAGCGGCAATCATAGCAATTTTCAAAATACTTCCTTTTACATTTTGTTAGATGACTGGACGCGAGCGAAAATAAAGTAAGCTTGGCATAGCAAGGCCGACAGATAGTGCGCCGAGAATGAATACAGTTTTAAGCCCATTACTGATGACTTCTGATATCAGTTCCGGGCTGACATGGGATTGTGCCGTCAATTGGACTAATGCTATCACGGTATTAAATGCGTAGGAGCCAGGGATCATCGGAATGATCGCTGCAACAGCGTACATCAAAGGTGGCGCGAGATGACGCTTAGCAAAACCAATTGTAACTATCCCTACGAGCGCAGCAGCAAAAAATGTTGCCCATTCAATAGGGAGTCCTAGGCTTAACCACATCGTGCGGCTGCCATGCCCTAGTGCTCCCGCTATTGCACAAAAAGGCAGGAAACGACGCGGTACATTAAACAGCATCGCAAATCCTACTGCAGGAATCGCTGAAAACACCGCATCATTTAACATGCTTAGAATAAGCGACATCATAAAAACAGCCCACCTATTTGCATTGCCATAGTGATCCCTATTACTGACGATACCGTCAGTAACGTCGCGTGGCCCCAGCGAGAAATGCCGACGTTTAGGTGTCCCTTTACCATATCCGATATAGCATTAATCATCGGAAAGCCTGGCACAAGCATCAATACACTCGCGGCCATGGGTAACTTGGGCGTGTCGGTTAAATCAAATTGGTAACCCGTTTGCGCAATAATAGTCGTAACGAATGCTGTAACACTGAAATTGAGGAGTAAATTGAAATGACGTTTGGCGATAGAAAGTCGAACAAACATACCGATAGCTGAAGCTAAAAATGTAATCAGGCAAGCCGTAATGTCTCCCCCGAATAGGTGACAAAAACTAGCACAAGATAAGCCAATCATAGGGACTACATATTTTGCTGGATAAGTCTTAGGTTCGATGCGGCTGACACGTTTACGCACTTCATGCAGGCCGTATATGCCTTTTTCGGTCAACAGACAGATACGTTGAAGCTCGCATACAATGGTCATATTAATACCATGCTCACGCGTTCGTCTGGTTGTGGTTATACAGCGCCCATGAACAAGGCTAGTTAAAACGAGGCAGTTGGAGGAGATAGAGATTTCGACACTGGCTAAGCCTAAAGCATAGCCTAAGCGCTGACTAATCTCTTCAACAAGTTCAGAGTCAGCGCCATAAGCTAGAAGAAGTTGAGCAACCCTAACAACTTGACGTGTAATATCATTTTGTGTGTCGGCGTACAATTCTCAACATCCTCAATTGAAACTATCTATCTTTGATAGATAACCTCAACATCGTAATCATCATCATCAAAATCGTCGTCATCATCGTCAGCGACATAATCTTCGTTGACAGATTCGTTAGCATTTTGATGGTAATTATCCCACTTAAACTCAACTTCGGCTTCGACGTCAACTTTCTCTTCAGGAGGTAGCAACGCAATAAAGTCGAGCAACTTAAGTGCTAATTCAGCTGTACCTTCGCGATTATAAGCGGAAATAGTAAATACTTCGCCTTCCCACTCCAGTTCATTAACAATCTTATCGATTTTTACTTGCAGCTCTTCTTTGAGCATCAAATCGGCTTTGTTAATGACTAACCAGCGTGGCTTACCAGCAAGCTTAGGCGAATGCTTTTCTAGCTCAGCGACAATAGAACGCGCTGACTCTACAGGATTGCTACCATCGATAGGCTCGACATCCAAAATGTGCAACAGCACTCGGCAGCGTTCTAAGTGCTTCAAGAACTGAACACCAAGACCAGCACCATCTGCAGCACCTTCGATTAGACCGGGAATATCCGCAATCACGAAGCTTTGGCCAGGTCTTGGGTTAACAACACCAAGATTGGGCACCAACGTTGTAAAGGGATAATCTGCTACTTTTGGTCTTGCTTTTGATACTGCACGAATAAAAGTCGATTTACCCGCATTTGGCATACCCAGTAGGCCAACATCAGCAAGCAACAACAGCTCAAGTCTCAAGCTACGTACTTCGCCATCAGTACCTAATGTTTTTTGCCTAGGTGCACGGTTAGTACTGCTTTTAAAGCGCGTATTACCCATACCATGGAAACCACCTTTGGCCACAAGCATTTTCTGGCCGTGTATGGTTAAATCACCAAGAGTCTCTTCTGTCTCAGCATCTATTGCTCGTGTACCGACAGGTACTTTAAGCACTAGCTCATCACCGCCATGACCAGTACAGTCTCGACCACGACCGTTCTTACCGCGTTCGGCATTATGGAAGCGTTCAAACTGAAAGGTAATTAATGTGTTAAGGTTTTCGTCAGCCTGCAGATAAACACTGCCGCCATCGCCGCCATCACCACCATCAGGTCCACCATCAGGAACATATTTTTCACGTCTAAAACTGACGCAACCACTACCACCATTACCCGCTTCAACACGGATAGTCGCTTCATCGACAAACTTCATACCAACTCCTGGCACCACAGAATGAAAGAATTATACTCTTAACGATTCTAGTCGCCAAAAAACAATTTACTTAATATTAAAAAAAACAAAGCCCCACCAATGGCGGGGCTTTGTATTAATCTTAGCAGAAGCTAAAGATTAATCTTCAATGCTGATAAACTTGCGGCTCTGTGGACCTTTAACTTCAAACTTCACTTTACCAGAGGTAAGTGCGAATAAAGTGTGGTCACGACCGATACCAACATTAACACCAGCGTGGAATTTAGTACCACGTTGACGAACGATGATGTTACCAGCTAGAACTGATTCGCCGCCAAAGCGCTTTACACCAAGACGTTTACTTTCTGAATCGCGGCCGTTACGAGTAGAACCGCCAGCTTTTTTATGTGCCATGAGTTAGACTCCTAATTAAGCGCTAATAGCTGTAATTTTAACTTCGGTGAACCATTGACGATGGCCCATCTTCTTATCGTGGTGCTTACGACGACGGAACTTAACAATAGTTACCTTCTCCGCACGGCCGTGGCTAACAACTTCAGCAACAACCTTACCACCTTCAACTAAAGGTGCACCTACGTGTACAGTCTCACCATCTGCAACCAAAAGAACTTGGTCGAACTCGATAGTTTCGCCTGTAGCGACTTCTAATTTTTCTAAACGAACTGTATGACCGGCTTCAACACGATGTTGTTTGCCGCCACTTTGAAAAACAGCGTACATAGCTATTTTACTCCGATATTCTAAACACGCCGCTCAAACTATATTAGATTGATGCAGGGGTGCTATAAAAGCTTTAATGACAATGGTCGCGGAGTTTACGCTAAGAACTAGCATCTGACAAGAGCTAATTCAGTAAGAATAAAAAAAGACCCAAATATCTCCCAGAATTAGCGACAACTACTGTCTTGCTGCACAAATTTAGGTAGAATCCCCCTATTATAACATTTATGTCTTAAATGAGCTGCTGATTGTCATAGCAGCCAACAAATCAGAGTCTATTTATGGATTTAAACGCCATTCGTCAATTGGCTGATAGCGATATGCAAGCAGTCAATCAACTGATCTATAAACAATTAGAGTCAGATGTAGCCCTAATTAATCAATTAGGTTTTTATATTATTAACGGTGGCGGCAAACGCTTAAGACCTTTATTGTCAATTTTAGCGGCTCGGGCAATCGACTATAAAGGTGATTCTCACTTAAAGTTGGCAGCAATAATCGAGTTTATTCATACAGCTTCACTACTGCATGATGACGTCGTTGATGAATCTATGCTCCGTCGCGGCAGAGAAACAGCGAATGCATTGTTTGGTAATAGTGCCAGTGTATTAGTAGGTGACTTCCTTTATACGCGTTCATTCCAAATGATGACTGAGCTTAAAAGCTTAGACGTACTTGAAATACTCGCTGACGCCACTAACGTACTCGCCGAAGGTGAAGTCCTGCAATTGATGAATTGTAACGACCCAGACACCACTGAAGAAAGCTACATGCGTGTCATCTATTGTAAGACAGCAAAATTGTTTGAAGCTGCAACACGCTTAGCGGGTTTATTAGCCGAAAGCTCTGAAGAGATACAAACAGCACTTGCTGAGTATGGTAAGTTTTTGGGTACCGCCTTTCAATTAACTGATGACCTACTTGATTACACAGCAGAAACAGAAGAGCTAGGTAAGAACATAGGTGATGATTTAGCTGAAGGAAAACCAACTTTACCGTTGATCTTTGCCATTGCCAAAGGTAACGACACAGAGAAAGCGCTCATTAGAGAAGCGATTGAAAAAGGTGACGGTACAGAGCACATTGAAGTGATTATAAGCGCCTTAAAGCGTTGTGGTGCGCTTGAATATACTGAACAGCGAGCCATAGAAGAGTCTAACAAGGCTATCGCCGCATTAGCTATATTGCCAGAGTCAGAATACAAAACAGCACTAATTTCACTGGCTAAGATAGCCGTACAGCGTAGTCACTAGTTTTATTGACTCAATAAAAACGGAGCCAATTGGCTCCGTTTTTTCGTTAAGGGCTTACATTGTCAAAAGGTAAGCTTACTTAACAAATTCGATACCAAGCTTAATATCTGCTTTTAGCGTATCTAGCATTGCATCACGAGCACTTGCTTCAAATGCGCTAACGTCACCATATGCTAATACTTCTTCAACACCATTTTTACCAAGAACAATAGGTTGAGCGAAAAACTCAGCATGTTCGCTGCCGCCATCTACGTAGGCACATTCAACAACGTTTGCTTCGCCTTGCAAGCCACGAACGAGAGAAAGACCGAAACGACAAGCTGCTTGTCCCATAGAAAGTGTCGCACTACCGCCACCCGCTTTAGCTTCAACAACTTCAGTACCTGCATTTTGGATACGCGTTGTTAACGCTGCAACTTCTTCATCAGTAAAGCTAACGCCTTTAACCTGTGAAAGAAGTGGCAGAATAGTCACACCACTATGGCCACCGATAACGTTCACTTTAACGTCTGCTACGTTTAAGCCTTTTGCTGCAGCAACAAAGGTTTCAGAACGAATAACATCAAGCGTCGTCACACCGAATAAACGGTTCTTATCATACACACCCGCTTTCTTAAGCACTTCAGCAGCAATAGCAACTGTCGTATTCACAGGGTTAGTGATAATAGCGATAAGCGCGGTAGGGCAAGTCGCAGCACACTTTTCAACAAGGTTTCTTACGATCCCAGCGTTGATGTTGAATAGATCTGAGCGATCCATACCAGGCTTACGTGCAACACCCGCAGAAATAAGGACCACATCGGCACCGTCTAATGCAGCAGAAGGATCTTCACCCGCAAATCCTTTTACTTCAACCGCTGTTGGGATGTGGCTTAAATCAACGGCAACACCTGGTGTTACAGGTGCAATATCATAAAGCGACAATTTTGAACCCGCAGGTAGTTGAGTTTTTAATAGTAGGGCAAGCGCCTGGCCAATACCGCCAGCAGCTCCAAGTACAGCAACTTTCATAGTTATCTCCGTCAATTCTCGGATTTTTGTGATTTAGATCCGCTTTTCTAATGGCGCAACAGTACTGGATTCACAACTAAAATTCAATTATCCCTTAGTCGTGTTCATTCTATTCTAGATTCACAATGCCACTTAACATCGCATTAAAAGCCCAGCCCGTCTAGCTTTGCTATCAAATCGCTTGCAAAAGATCAGTATAAAAATAAATAGAATTTATACTCTAATGAATTTAGTACCGCTCAACAAAACAACTCGCCGTGAATTATTATTCAAAAAAACGAATAA
>NZ_PJBM01000002.1:0-6127 GCF_002836075.1 Shewanella sp. GutDb-MelDb
CACCTCGGTAGGTAAATCTCGATGGGTGGCCGCAATAACTCTAACATCCAGCTTAATTTCACCATTTTGGCCTAAGCGAGAAATGACTCCTTCTTGCAAAAAGCGGAGTAACTTGGTTTGTTGTAATAGAGGTAAGTCACCGATCTCATCTAAAAAGATGGTGCCCCCATTAGCCGCTTCGAGCTTACCGATTTTTTGACTTGTGGCCCCAGTAAACGCCCCTTTCTCCGCACCAAACAACTCCGACTCCGCCAAACTTTCGGGGATTGCGCCGCAATTAATGGCCACGAAAGGTTTATGATGTCTTTGCGACAGTTGATACAAGGCTCTTGCGGCAAGTTCTTTACCTGTGCCGCTTTCGCCACCAATTAACACAGTGGCATCGGTAGCACTAACGCGTTGCACCCGCGTATAAACCTTTTGCATGCAAGGGGCTTTTCCGACTAAGCCCACCAGCTCCTGTTGCTGTGAAAGTTCCGATGCTAAACGCCTATTATGCTGTTTTAGCTTAAGTGACTTAGCCACTTTATCAATGGCCATGAACAGTGATTGACGCTGATAAGGCTTGGACAGGTAATCATCTGCGCCAGCCTGCATCGCATCCACAGCATGAGTAATCGTTCCGTAGGCTGTCGCAATAATAAATCCTAAGTCGGCATGCTCGCGTCTTACGTACGTTAGCAAATCCATGCCTGTTAGTTGCCCAAGTTTCCAATCTGAAAATATCAGATCAGGCACGCTCTTTTTGAGCAATAAAATGGCCTGTTCGACGCTGTCAGCTTCGCTGACAACGTAGTTGTTTGCTGTCAGCATTTGGCAAATAAGCGAGCGCTGATCAGGCTCATCTTCTACCACTAGAATATGTAAGGGCTGCTCACTCATTAATTATCTTCCTTCTGACTAGATTGCTCTTCGACAAATAAAATGGTTGCTATGGTGCCGCCTTCAGGATTGTCTTGATAGCAAATATCGCCATTATAGTGGCTCTCTATGAGACGTTTGGCGATGTAAATTCCCATACCTGAACCTTCTGATTTTGTCGTTATGTGCGGTTTAAACATTTGGCTTTTAATCGAAGGCTCAATGCCTTTGCCCCAATCTGTTATCACAACTGATTTTTCGTTCTCAGCTTTGTTGAGTTCAATTTTAATCTGCTTACCACCAGCTTCAACGGCATTGATCAATACCGCATGCACTATGCTTCTTAATTCTGATTCGGCGCCATAAACCGCTACAAGGTTATTTGCATCAAAAATCACATCAGGCTTGAGGCCAGAGATAGACAGCTCTAATAGAATATCTTGTACAATTGCATTCAATGGCACCAACTTGTCTCTTAGCACCTCGTGACTCGAAAGAGTCAGTAAAGATTGAATGCTCTTATCCATTAAACCAATCTTCTTTTGCATCTTTTGGTTTATCGCTTCACGTTCACTTTGAGAGTCGGTGTAAATACCTTGCTCCGATAACAAACCAAGCGTATGCAGTGGGTTTCTTAAGCTGTGGGCGATACCGCGAGTAATTTGACCGAGATCGGCTAGATGTTGCTGCTGGGACATCTGCTGCTCTTTTTTATTCCAATTTTCCAATGCTAGGCTCATGCGGTTAAAGCCATTCATTATCTGTTTAAGCTCTTTAACACCCTGCTCTTTTAACTGAATGCCAAATTTACCTTCACCCAATTTTTGATGGCCCAGTGCTAATTCGCTTAAAGGCTCAGTAACGTGATGACTGAGCCAGTAAGCGAGGATTAGCGCCATAATGCTCGTCAGTAATATCACAATCAACACCGACTCACTGAAGCGCTCAAGCAGATGGTTAGCCCCTTGGCTTGGCAGATCAATACTGCGCTCTTCGCGGATGACCATGCCATCTTTTTCATCACCATCAACAATCATAACCCGACCTGCTTGTAACCAGTCATCAGTGTGGATCTCAAAGCTTTCAAGGCTCTCTTCTACCCTCTGCTGATATTCTTTAGCCGCCTCTCGTTTAAGTTGCTGTAAATTCTCTCGCTCACCTTCCATATGACGGCGATCTTTCTCTAGCAGAGCTTGAACCTTCTCCTGTAGCGCCAATTGATGTTTTTGGTAGTCATTTGTCCCCGTATCGACATGGACCTCTACCAGCGATTGGGCAAGGTTATCTATCTCTTGTTCTAGCTCAGCAATATCTTCATCAAGCTCTAATACAAACTCTTTATTTTCTTCAATGTCCGTCAAAAACTCATTTTCTTCTGGTAACGAAAATTCCCAGCGGTCGATGTCGGACGCTCTTTGGATCACCACACTGACTAAACTTTTAGACAGGGATTTTGAGCTTTGCTGTAACTCTTGTTGAAGTTGAGTTTTAAAATACTGAGCCACAAAAAGCTGGCTTATAGCCAACATAAGAATAAGCGCTCCAAACAACAGAAAGACATAACGTTTAATAGACATAATCGACTCTTTTATCTGCCTCAATACACTTTAGATTGAGGCCTTTATTATTAGTTTCTATAGCTATACAAGTTTAATACCAGCTTTCAAATATCAGCTAACGCCCTGTAACACGCTCTTTCAAGAACGGTATTGACCAGAGTAGTTGATTTAAACCCTAGCACGTTTAAGCACAATATCCTTATTTGAGGAAGTCATATGCCCAAATAGGGTTATTTTGTTGTTCTTTAATGGGTTAACAGATTATTTCCGCCGAGAACCCCACTAAAAGCGCATTGTTATGAGTTGGCACGATACTCGCAATACCTACTGAGAATAGAGGGAACGTACCGTTAAGTGGCTGCGTTAGATCCAAACACATCAATGCCTTATGGCAATAGAGAAGACATTATGAAAAATAACTTATTAGTATGCGCATTATTAACCTGCGGTTTAGCCTTGCCAACCAGCTTATTCGCTGCACCTACACAAATTGAAGTCGTCGACAATAAAGACAGAGAATTTACCACCCAAATAGAAACTGATGAGAATGACATTACCCATGTCACCATTAAAACAGATGGTAAGCAACATGACTTAGCATTTACTGCCCAAGAGTTGAAAGATAAAGATGTGATTAGCGCTAAATTAGCTGAGTTACCCAAAGAGTCTCAAACGCTACTCACTCGTATGCTGTCGCGGTCGCAACTGCACCCTAAAAACAATCTTTTTGTTGTTAACGCAGAGCAAGATAAGGCGATTAAGATTAAATTGGAAAAACTGTATAAACAACTCGATGGGAAAACAGCGCAAATCGAAGCTCATGTAATAAAAATCGAATCTAAATCGGGTGAACTTGAAGCGAAAGCCCAAGAACTCGAAAAACTATTCGAACAAAATGAAGGCGAATTTGAAATACATATTGAATCCCTTTCAGATGATATAGAGATTATTGCCGAGCAGATCTCTGAGCTTGAAGTCATGCGATTTGGTGATAGTGATGAACACGCTAGTTTTGTTATCTTTGACGATGACGATGGGGCAAGTGCTGAACATATTCTTAGCTTGATTAGTCACGCAAACCTCAGCAAAGAAGATAAACAAAAGCTTAAATCTGCTTTAGACAATATCAAATAGCATTGATTGGGCAAGCTGCTCTTAACAGACCAGCTTGCTGTAACCAACAATCAAGGTCGACAGAGTTGTGCTTTGACGCACATAATCACACCTCGATTACTGTTCCCTGCGAGTATTAGTCCCATATTTGTGAAGCCGTCTATAGAATACTTATTTGATTTTGCCTTATCCTTACAGGCTATTTATGGTCAATAAGGTATATCTTTATGTGGTGGCGTATTCTTTTTATCAGTGTTGCGTATTTACTGCTCGGTGCGCATTTTCTTCGATTTGGTCAAAACGAAGTCTGCATAGCCTATGCATTAGCACCTGTATTACTCTTTATTCGAGCAACTTGGATGACTCGATTTTTACAGCTAGCCCTTATCGTCTCCGCCTTTCTGGTTTGGGGAACGAGTGGATTTGAATATGTACAGGCACGCATTGTTGCTGAGGCCCCCTGGTACCGCCTAAGCATTATTATGTCGAGTGTTGTCGCGTTTACGCTATTTGCCGCATGGTGTGGCAACGGCATCATCTATAGAAGACACCAGCGCAAAATATTCAACTAACAATGTACTGATAGCCCAAAGGCTTAGATTCTATTCGTTAACAATCTGTCAGGATAAAAATCACCGTATATGAGTTCGTTCTATACGGTGATTTAACAAGGTTTATGTGAGAGCGATCCATTAACCAGCAGTTTACGACTCGCTATATCAATTAAAATATTAAGTAAAGCCGTCGCACCTATCAGCACTAGCGCCCCATTAAAGCGTATTTCAGAAAAGTTGCTATCAATATAAAAGCCTAACGTAGCAACGCCTAACATTCCCAAAATAGCTGTTTCTCTGAGAATCACTTCAAATCGATAAAACAGTAACGCCATCATATTTGGGTATATTCTCGGTAATATGTCATATGCATAGCCATCAATTTTGCCATTAAAATGCTGGCTAAATGTAGTGGTAGAGCTTTGTCGAGCGGTTAAATAGGCAACTAAGGCACCGTTATGAATCGCTAACGCTATGATTGCCGGCAACATAGAAGGTCCCAACAACAACATGAAAATATAGGCCAAGATGTACTCAGGTATTGATCTTAAAATAAGTAAGATAAAATTGTTGAGTCTAGTGATAAACGCACCCGTTAATGGCTTAAAACTGAATGTTGTCATCAGCAATGCCAACAGATAGCTAAAGCCTAGCGCTGCAACTGCAAGCAACACGGTCGCTAAAACACCGGGAAGTGCTTGCTCAGTAATAATCTGATACAACCATTGTCCAAATAGCCGCCACTTATCGTTAAACAACAGCTCTATGCTATGGCTTTGAAACATGGGCGGTAAAATATCGTCACTTAAAAAGCGCCAAACAAGTGAGCCGTCAATGGTGGTGATATCAGGTAACAACCATACAGCAGCAATAAAATACAAAGGTAACAATTTAGCTCTGCACCAATAAGGTATGGAGCCGATCATAATAATAAACAGAATAAGCAACGCTGCGCCTTGGTGATAATGCCCTTGCCTGAAAGCCGACTCTAAATAAAACCCTAATGTAGGCATTCCGACAAAGCCAAGTATCGCGCTGCTTCTTAGCGCACATTCAAAACGGTAACGCACGTAAGCTTTTATTTCATTCATTACGTGGGCGAAACGGCCATATATGTAGCGGCTGACTTTATCGGTATTCGCCGGTAAATTTTGCAATGTGTAAACAGGGGCTTGCTGTAAAATATCGCTAAAGACTCTAGCAAATGTAGCACCATAAGGTAAGGCAATAGCAAGTACGCCTGTTAAGGGGGATAAACCGAACACTTGCAGAAACAATAACGCCCAAAACAATTCATGAATCGAGCGAATAAAGGCACAAGCGGCTGCGACCAGAGGTTTATTATAAAACAATGCTACGGGTGCACCGAATAACAATCCTGCCGCCACGCCAAGTAAAGCAAAACTAACCGTTTGCCAAACCGCTTCCAATAGATATTCGGTCGCTAAAAAATCTGGTGAAAGAAATCCTAGGGCTATACGCTGCAACTCGCTCCACGGTTCTAACGCTATAATTTCCGTGTCAGCCCAGTAAAAGCATGCCATGGTAACACCAAGCAAAATCAGCGTTACTTTCTGCCAATAACCAAAAAAAGCCTGACGTGGAATTGAACTCATGTTGACAAGATCAGGCAATGGTATCCGATCCTATAGCCTCGTCAGTATCAATGCTTGAGCCTTCATAGAACGCTTGCAACATCTCAGCACTCAGCTCTGAGGCACGAGTATCTATGCACTTTTTCCCGTCACGCAAACCAATAACTCTATCAAAATGTTGCAACGCCATATCCATATCATGCAATACCATAATGACGCTCTTGTGCTGTTGTAATACTAAATTTATCAGCCGCTTACCCATAACTGGATCTAAGGCGGAAAAAGGCTCATCGCCAATAAAAATGGGCATCTTTTGATATATAGCTCTACCAACCGCAGTGCGCTGACGTTGTCCACCTGATAACTGAGAAACCGTCTGGGATATCGGACAGTCTAGCGCTAAGGAGTTAGCAATGGTTGTCACTTCTTTAAGTGGTTTTTTAAA
>NZ_PJBM01000003.1:0-6097 GCF_002836075.1 Shewanella sp. GutDb-MelDb
GCTAGCGCTAATAGTTGCGGAACATAGCGCTCTGTTTCGCGTGGCAAATCTAAATGCCAGAAATCAGTCGGTATACCTTTGCGCTTATTGCGCTTAGCAGCGTTGATGACTCGGCCTTCACCGGTATTATAAGCGGCAATCGCATATAACCAGTTATTACTTGTCTTATCATATAAGTATTCAAGCATATCAAGTGCGGCAATGGTTGCAGCGGGCACATCACGGCGACCGTCATACCACCAGTTCATCTGCAGGCCAAAGTGGCGTGCCATTGGAGAGGTGAACTGCCATAAGCCAGATGCTGCACCGTGAGAGTAGGCAAAAGGATCAAATGCACTTTCAACGATGGGCAAAAGTGCCAATTCGATCGGTAAGTTGCGCTTTTCCAACTCTTCCACAATCAAGAACATGAACGGTGTAGCTCGTTCTGAAATACGTTTTAAGTGTTCTGGATGTTTGATATACCAATCACGGTACTGTCTGATTAACTTTTCATCTGGAATGTCCATCTGCATATCGAGACGGATCCGTTGCCAGATATCAGTGATTTCGACCACCTCAACAACGTCAGCTTGAGCGGGTTCTATGGTGACTTTTTCTGCCACGACTGGCGCAGTTGAAATTCCTTCTGAAGTCGGTTGGTTGCTTAACGTTTGGCAACCAGTCAGCAGGGCAATCCCCCCCGCGACAAATAAAATGGGTACGCGCATGTAAAATGTGTGTCCTTGATTTAGGCCCAAAAAAGCCAGAGTATATCTGGCTTGGTGGCGCTGGATTAGCGAGTTATCATAGAGTATTTTTTAGAAATTGTCTTTCCATTGGCGCAGAAGTGCAAAGCTTTTCACATTATCGATTATAGGTTGTTGGAATTTATCAGCTAAAGAATTGCGTATTTCTTCGGTATGGCTGCGTAAAAATGGGTTTATCGCTTTTTCTAGGGCGATAGATGACGGTAACGTCGGGGTGTTAGTTGCTCTCAACTGTTGCGCTTGCTCGGTGTATTGTCGCAGCTGTTCATTGCTGGGGTCGACGGCATTGGCAAAGGCGAGGTTAGCGAGGGTGTACTCGTGAGTACAACAAACTTTGGTGCTATCGACGATATTACTTAACTGCGTTAGCGAGGCTAACATTTGCTCCGGCGAGCCCTCGAACAAGCGGCCACAACCAGCACTGAATAAAGTATCACCGCAAAATAAGACATCTTCAATCAAATAAGCAACATGGCCTAAGGTGTGCCCTGGTACTTCAATGACCTCTGCGTTTAGCTCAATATTGTGTAGCTGCAGGTTTTTAGTCGCACTAACGGGCTGATTCACACCTTCAATATTCTCCTTCAAAGGTCCATAAACAGGGGTGTTACTGCCATAATGACTAAGGAGTTTAGCAATACCACCGGTATGATCATGGTGGTGATGCGTTATCAGTACACCCAGTAAAGGCATCTGGGCCTGATCAAGAAAATCGATAACGACATTAGCATCACCGGGATCAACGACATAGGCACCGTGGATATGAGCAACTTGCAGTGCCCAGATATAATTGTCATCAAAAGCGGGTAATGGAGTGACTGTTAACATAGTAAATCCCGATAATTTGAGCGTTAAAACAAGTTTACTTATCAAAGCTATTGCTTGTATACCGCTTTCGTCATTAAAGTAGAGCTTCAGCCGATCAGGAGATTGCTTTGACTCATACAGGTATTCCGCTAAAACCTTATCATTGGTCAGAATTACCAAACGGTGCCGTGATACGTGAAAGTATAGAAGAGGCGTTGTTTCCATGGTGGCCGAGGGTGTTTGGCTATTATATGCTAAGCCTAGGGCCGCTCAGTGCCAAGCTGGATAAAACCGGTGTCGGCGTTAGTTGCCAGTATTCGCTTTTTGATGAACCTGAAGCCGATATTGTGGCTGATTATAGTCAATTGCCCATTCAAAATGCGTGTGTCGATGCTGTGGTGATGAACTTTCTTCTT
The DNA here is from genome assembly GCF_002836075.1 of Shewanella sp. GutDb-MelDb. Taxonomy (NCBI): domain Bacteria; kingdom Pseudomonadati; phylum Pseudomonadota; class Gammaproteobacteria; order Alteromonadales; family Shewanellaceae; genus Shewanella; species Shewanella sp. GutDb-MelDb. The sequence goes on from NZ_PJBM01000003.1 coordinate 1,973, forward strand.
GAGTTTGAGGCAGATCCATATCGGTTACTTCGCGAAGTCGACCGAGTCCTCATTTCGGGCGGCTATTTGATTATTGTTGGGTTTAATCCGTTAAGTTCAATGTTCTTGGGTAAAGTGCTACCAAAGCATCAACAAGAGATCCCCTGGAATGGCCGCTTTTTCATGCCTTCTCGCGTTAAAGATTGGCTTGGTCTTCTAGGTTATCAAGTGGTTGCCGACGAGCGACTCCTGCACCATCACCTGTTAAATGAAGTTAAAAGTGACAGTATTTGGTCTCATGCTTTAAAATCCTGGTTACCGAGTACCGGCAGCCTTTATGTTTTGGTAGCAAGAAAGCTAGAAACACCGCTCACTCCAATGAGATCAAAGCGAAAAGTTAAGCAACCCAATTGGTCGACAGCACCGAGTGCGGGTCGAACAGGCCATACTTCTCAATCAACCAAATGAATGGTTAAGACTATTAATGCGTATTACTTTGAAACAACTCGCTATTTTTGAAGCTGTAGCCCGCAGTGGCCAAGTGGCTAAAGCGGCTGAAATCGTTAACTTGTCCTCTCCCGCAGCATCAATGGCACTATCAGAGCTAGAGAAGCAACTGGATACTCGACTGTTTGAGCGGATTGGTAATCGACTGCAACTAAACTCACAAGGCAGTATGCTACTGCCACTGGCAACCGATGCGCTACACAAAATAGATCAGATAGAAAATGCATTTTCTCCTGCAGGCACTGAGTTAGGCGGTGACCTTAATGTCAGTGCTAGTTCAACCATTGGCAACTATTTATTAGCAAAAAGTGCAGTGGCTTTTTGTCTGCAGCATACCAACACAATGGTTAATGTTGATATTGATAATACCCAAGCTGTGATTAATGCGGTGCTCGAATTTAGAAGTGAAATGGGCTTTATTGAAGGGCAGTGTCTCGATAGCCGTATTACCGTTGAAGCTTGGCATAAAGACCGTTTATTGATTTTTTGCCAGCCAGAGCATCCTCTGGCGGGGAAAACAGTGAGCCCGCATGAATTAGCCAGTCAGTCTTGGGTGATGAGAGAAGAGGGCTCAGGCACCCGTGATTGTTTTGTCAATGCAGCCAACATGCTTGATATGCAGCCACAAGAAAAGTTTAGGTTCTCAACGCCTGATGCAATTAAACAAGCCGTGAATCAGGGGGCGGGGCTTGGTGTGCTCTCAGAGTTAACCCTTGAAAAAGAGATCAGCCGTAAAGAGCTCGCTGTTATCCATGTCGATGGGCTGTTGCTTGAGCGAAAATTTTATCGGATCCATCATAAAAGCCGGAAATTCAGCGCAATTGGCAGCGCGTTCACCACTTTTTGCCAAGATTTTTTAAACATTGATAGTTAGTTTTTATAACTGAGTCGCCGTTAAGCTTGTTGTGCTAAGTAGCCACTGTCTTCTTGAGTTGGTTTTTTCTCAGCAGCTTCACGGGCTAAGTCATCACAACGTTCATTTTCGATATGGCCAGCATGCCCTTTAACCCAACGCCAGTCGATTTTGTGCAATTGCGACACCGTATCGAGACGTTGCCACAAATCGACATTCTTTACCGGTTGCTTGGCTGAAGTGACCCACCCATTGCGTTTCCAGCCATGGATCCACTGTGTGATCCCTTGGCGCATATATTGGCTATCGCTCGTTAGGATCACTTGGCAGGGGACTTTTAATGCTTCTAATGCCACAATAGGCGCGAGCATCTCCATGCGGTTGTTCGTTGTTAGCGCAAAACCATCGGCGAGTTCGTTGGTCTGCTTTTTATACTTCATTACAATGCCGTAGCCGCCAGGTCCAGGGTTGCCTAAGCAAGAACCGTCGGTAAAGATAGAGATCTGTTTCAGTCCAGTCATCAAGTTGGTACCATAGCTAAAGTGCTGGGCGAGTATACCCAAAAAATTTAACTGAGAAATGCATTAATTCACATGAATATTATTTCAAGCGCTAAACGTCAGATTATTCTTGATACCGAAACGACAGGTATGAACCAATCCAGTGGTGCCATTCATCTTGGTCACCGAATTATTGAAATTGGTTGTGTTGAAGTCATTAACCGCAAGTTAACGGGTCGACATTACCACGAGTATATTAATCCGTTACAGCCTATCGACCCTGAGGCCATTGAGGTTCACGGGATCACCAATGAGTTTGTGGCGGATAAACCCAAATTTCATCAAATAGCCAAAAGCTTTATTGAGTTTATTGATGGTGCTGAAATTGTGGCCCATAACGCCAGCTTTGACGTTAGCTTTATGGACCATGAGTTTTCGATGTTACAGCCTGTTGGGCCTAAAACCGCAAATATCTGTCAAATTCTCGATTCACTTGCGATAGCAAAGCACCTGCATCCAGGTCAGAAGAATAACCTGGATATTCTGTGTAAGCGTTATGGCATTGATAACTCACGTCGCGATCTCCATGGCGCATTGCTCGATGCTGAGATCTTAGCTGACGTTTACCTCATCATGACTGGTGGGCAAACAAACTTTAACCTATCGAGTGAGAAAGCAGGGCAAGAAGGCGGAGGTATAAATAAACTGCCTAGAGACCGCGCAATACTTAAAGTGATCAGCGCAACGGCCGATGAACTAACTAGACATGAAGAGCGACTCGATTTAGTTGCTAAATCTGGACAGTGTATTTGGCGAGGATAGACCTCATTCTATGATTAAACGCGTAACAACTTGTGTGGTGATGGCATATTTGGGGCTAATGATAACTCATTGTGCCGTCGCCGAAGTGATGCTTTCATCGCAGGCATCAGAGTTAAAAAATCGATTTAGAATTGACCATATGGTCGACAGTGTCACGCTACTTATCCATCGTGAATACGGCAGCTCACCGGTTATTATCGTGCAACCTGACGGCAGTAAATGGTATATCAGTCGTCATCCTGAGCATGTTAAATGGATGGATGGCCTAACTGGCGACATGATCACTATCAAAGACCCAATGCCAGGCCCCTGGCAGTTAATCGGTAAGGTGGTTGAAGGTTCTGTCATCGATAAAGTGTCAGTGCTGTCCATTGATGTAGATCCGATCCCACAGCCGCTGTACCAAGGCGAGCGCTTAAAACTCACCGCCCGCTTGATAGGTGACGAGCAAAAGGTACGCCTACCCGGGTTAGATTACTTAATGAGCTGGACGGCAAAATTTATCAGTGATAATAATCCAGCCGATGAAAACTTTGCAGCCGGTAGCGTTATCGTGGGGACCTATCGCGATAATGGCGAGTCATTAGACGAGCGACCCGATGACGGTGTATTCACCAGTAAACTGAATCTAAACCAGGCTTGGGGCAGCTACACACTGCAAGTGATGGCTAAAAATGCGGTGCTTGAACGTAAGTATTCTGAGCCCTTTAGGTTGTCAACTCGACCCATTGCTGTCGATATTGTTGCCCCACAAAACCTCGATTCAGGTGAGTGGGATCTGCGGATCAATGTAGATGAAAATGAACTGGTTTTGGCTGAGACTCATGTTGAAGCTGAAATCGTAGGGCCTGCGGGAATGCGTCTTCAAGTCACGGTTTCCGAGATAAATAGCCCCGAGACCTTGTATAGCCTACGCAAGGTGAATGACTTTGGCAGCTATAGAATAAAGCTCACGGCGGTCAGCACCACCCAAAACGGCCGAGAGATCTACTTGACGTTACCGGAACTGTTTTTTAATTTTATTAAACCGCCAGAACCACCACCGTCAGCTGAAGAACTCGCCGCTAAAGCAGATCTCCAAGCTCAAAAAGCTGAAAGCACAGCAAAAGAAGAAGCGGTGTTTTGGCTGATAACCGTGAATACGGTGTTGTTTATTTTAGGCATATTGGTTTTGTTGTTTGTTCGTAAACGCAGTAACTTAAAGAAAGCACTCGCTGCGACGCAGGCGAGAATGGATAAAGAAAGTCAGCAACAGAAAATGACATTAGCGTTGGACGAGATTGATTTATCGATGCCTGAAGATTTCGATGATCCAAAAGCTGGATAATTAACCACCGCGACAGCCGTTGCAAAGCGTTGAATATCGGGATTGGTCATTTTTTAGCTGGTTAGTCATGGTTGACGCAAAAAATGATTGACTGAGTTTGGCAGTCTACGTATTATTCATCGCACTTGATGTGGAGC
>NZ_PJBM01000004.1:0-6043 GCF_002836075.1 Shewanella sp. GutDb-MelDb
CACCCCTTTGTTAAACAAAAGTCCGTATCGCTTGAGGAGTTAAGTCAAGCACCATTTTTAATGCGTGAAAATGGCTCTGGCACACGTTTAGCCATAGAACGTTTTATGGAAAAGAAGGGAGTCAATCTCAATATCAAGATGACCATAGAAAGTAATGAGGCCATTAAGCACTCCGTGATGTCGGGTCTAGGAGTTAGTATTTTGTCAGCGCACACCTTAGCATTTGGCGGCAATATGGGATTAGCGCAATTACAGGTAGAATCTTTGCCTATTAACTCGAACTGGTATTTTTTATGGCTAAAATCCAAACGACAAACCGCCATTGCTCAGGCCTTTTTACAACATGTTGAGAGCGACGGACGCCGTATGTTAGTTACTGAGCTGAGTCGCCATTCATTCTAATTCCCACTACAGGGTTAATTGCAATGGCAAGTTTAGTTTCTCAGTAGAAGGTAAAAGGCTTGAAGATGTTAGCGTTAACCGCCACGAGATTGGCTGTGTCCACAAGGAATTTCGCTACCCAGAAACCTACCAACAGTCATTTATAGAGCTTAAGCATTAACACATTTCTACCCCAAAACGTGTTTGAAATGGATATATCTCGAAGTTTAGCTGTTTGTATTTACCCTCAAAAACCTAATGTAACCTTTAATTGAGTGGCCAAATTATCTATACCACTTCAGAACGATTTTAATGTGGTTATGTTAGTGTGTTTACTAAGCTTAGCAGGAAGTACCAATAAACGTTTATAGGGAGATCAGTGATGACAAATTCGATGCAATTATTGAAACAGCTTGAAAGTAAAGGAAAAACTTTCCGGTATTATAGCTTTGATCGATTAGCCGAACACTATGATTTATCCCGCTTACCCTTTGCGGCAAAAATCTTATTAGAAAATTTACTGCGCTATGAAAATTCAGAATTTGTCCAGCCAGAGGATATAGATACCTTGGCCCGCTGGGATTTAGATAACTGGTCAGAAACCGAAATCGCTTTTGTGCCCTCTAGGGTTATTTTACAGGATTTTACCGGTGTACCTTCTGTGGTCGATTTGGCCGCGATGCGTGATGCTATCGAAACATTAGGTGGCAATGCTGACGCGATTAATCCACTCAATCCAGTCGAGCTGGTGATTGACCATTCGGTAATGGTTGATGTGTTTGCCGAATCCGGCGCGCTGCAAAAAAATACCGCCATCGAAATAAAGCGCAACCGTGAACGCTACCAATTTCTGCGTTGGGGTCAGCAAGCCTTTGACAACTTTAAAGTGGTGCCGCCAGGGCGCGGCATTGTGCATCAGATTAATTTGGAATATTTGGCTCGGGTGGTTTTTGTCAAAGAAGATGAAGACAACTTATTGTATCCCGACACCTTAGTCGGTACAGATTCTCATACCACCATGATTAACGGTTTGGGTGTGCTGGGCTGGGGCGTAGGAGGCATTGAGGCTGAGGCCGCCATGTTAGGCCAACCCGTTACCATGCTGTTACCCGAAATTGTCGGCTTTGAATTTACCGGTACATTACCACCAGGGGTTACAGCTACCGATCTGGTGTTAACGGTCACCGAGCAATTACGTGAATTTGGGGTGGTAGGAAAATTTGTTGAGTTTTTTGGTGCTGGCATCGATCAACTGACCCTAGCCGATAGAGCAACCATTGCCAATATGGCCCCTGAATACGGTGCCACCAGTGGTATTTTCCCGATCGATCAGCAAACTGTAGATTACTTAGCCCTTACTGGTCGTGATCCTGAGCGGATCGAGCTCATAAAGGCTTATCTTAAAGAGATGGACATGTGGGGCTGCGGATCTGAGAACAAAGCCTGTTATCACGCCAGTTTACAATTAGATTTGGGCAGTATTGTGCCTTCTATTGCGGGTCCTAAAAGGCCGCAGGACAGGATTGCACTTGATAAAGCGGGTGTCAGTTTCCGTCAGTGGCTGGACAGCCAGATCCCTGTTAATCAAATCGAAACTGTAGGTAAAGATGAACTGTCAAGCGAAGGTGGTCCCTCAGCGCCGGTCGCTGATGGCAACACAGGCGTTGCCTGCCAGTATCGAGATAAGGACTTTGTCCTCGAAGCAGGCGCGGTGGTGATTGCCGCAATTACCAGTTGTACTAATACCTCCAATCCATCAGTGCTAATCGCCGCCGGATTATTGGCCAGAAATGCCCGCCAAAAAGGCTTGCAGGTTAAACCTTGGGTGAAAACCAGTTTTGCACCTGGATCGCAGGTGGTGACAGATTATTTAATAAAATCGGGTCTCAATGTCGATTTAGATGCTCTAGGGTTTCAGTTAGTGGGTTACGGTTGTACCACTTGTATTGGTAATTCCGGCCCCTTACCTCAGCCTGTTAGTGAAGCGATACAACAGGGCAGGTTGAAGGTGTGTTCGGTGTTGTCGGGCAACCGTAATTTCGATGGACGTATTCATCCTGAAGTACAAGCGAATTATCTGGCATCGCCGCCCCTTGTGGTGGCGTATGCACTGGCCGGTAATATGAAGGCCGATATTGCTAGCGAATCACTTGGGGAGGATGCTGATGGTAATGCGGTTTATTTAAGAGATATCTGGCCGGACAATCAAGAAATCCAACAGGTCATGGCCAGCGCAGTACAAAGCGATATGTTTGTGTCCCGTTATGCCGATATTTACAGTGGCGATGCCGACTGGCAAGGGTTAGAAGTGGTGCAGAGCCAGAAATATAACTGGCCGAATTCCACCTATGTTAAACAACCGCCATTTTTTGATGGGATCAGTGCTGAGATACCAGCAATAATGGCTATCGACAATGCCCGTTGTTTACTCAAATTGGGTGACTCGGTCACGACCGATCATATTTCACCAGCGGGATCGATTGCCCCAAACAGTCCTGCTGGAGACTATTTACAACAGGCTGGTGTGGCCATTAAGGACTTTAACTCTTACGGTTCGCGTCGCGGAAACCATGAAGTGATGATGCGCGGAACCTTTGCCAATATCAGACTGAAAAATCTGCTGGCTCCGGGTACTGAGGGCTGCTGGACACGCTTGATGCCTAACGGTGAGTCGATGACAGTATTTGATGCTGCCATGCAGTATCAACAACAGGGCACTCCTTGTATCGTGCTTGCAGGTAAGGAATATGGCACGGGTAGCTCACGAGACTGGGCAGCCAAAGGGCCTGCACTGTTGGGCGTTAAATCGGTCATTGCCCAAAGTTATGAGCGTATTCATCGCTCTAACCTGGTTGGAATGGGTATTTTACCTTTGCAGTTTATGCCAGATGACAGTGCAGAGTCGCTGAACCTCACTGGTGAAGAGCAATTCAGTATTCCTGCCGTGAGTGCTGGTCAGAAAATAGTCAAGGTAACTGCGACCGACAAAGCGGGTAAGCAAGATTCGTTTGAAGCGAAAATCCGTATTGATACTCCCAATGAGTTCAGTTACTACCAACATGGCGGTATTCTGCATTATGTATTGCGCAATCTAGCCAAGTAATCAGGGTTCTACATAAGGTAATCACCCGTTTAAGATAACCTGTAAATAGGCCCAAGTTTGACGACTTGGGCCTATTTGTATTCTGTCGAAATGGATATGGGCAGCGACGGTTTGTTGTTTAGCCGTTTGGTGGCACTGTGTGTCTCGATCAAAGGTTCAATCAGTATGAAAGTAACCACAAATATTAATGCTTTACTTTTTATTCGAATATATTTGATTTATCAACTTAAACAGATATTGGCTTAAATCCATTAAGTGCATTGAACTTCGTTAAAATGCGACGACTATGAGCGGCATCAGGAAGCGTGTATGTCCTACCAAAAAGTAGTGAAAGAGGACTAAGGTTCTACACTGAAACTGTTTTGGATACCGGCGTGACTATTGAGAAAATCAATTCGAGCTTGATAATTGTCAGTTAGAGCCGCTACGTCGTCTGAACTCATGATAATGGATTGGCTACTCCACTTGAACCATATGGCTTAATCGATATCCACTACTTAATTGTCCAAGAATAGGTTAGGGGGCTTAACTCACTTATGCCCCATTGTGAGTTACAGACGGTAAGCAGCACAGATAAGTAACAAGCCAGTTGACCTACTTTTACTCATCGATAAATGAGTACAGATTACTTTAGAAAAGACATCAAAATCAATGCTCACTTTTCAATTTTCCGTGCTCGTTTATTCAGTACAACTCTGATAGAGTGCTTACTAATCAATAGCTTTGTTAAAGTGCGGCTTAAATAATAGGTTTATTAAATGTGCATGCACGTTTTGCCAAATATAAGCGCCGGAGTGAACTCCCCAAGGTTTCTATGAATATAAATGTTTCAACAGATAATTGTAGTTTCGATAAGCACTATTTAGTTAAAGAGTCAGCAAGTGCTGAAATGACTATAGAGTTGGAATTTGAAAAAATTGTAAGCATGCAATCCAAAATTCAAAGACAACGAGATTTAATCGCACTAATACACAGTGAACTTAAAAAGTTTCAGTGGGTGATATCCGAAAGTGTAAACATAGAAATAACTTGGTATCTAGATGCTGTAGAAAGGCAAGAAACAGATAAGGTTGGTGACCTAGACAACATTACAAAACCAATTTTAGATGCTTTTACTGGAGAAAATGGTGTTCTTATTGATGATGCCCAAATAGGTTCTATCCATACTTATTGGCTATCAAGAAATGATCAGAAAGTAGATAATATAGTAAAAATTAAACTGTCTTTTAATAACGACTATTGTTTCAACAAAAATGATCTGATTTTCATTCAGTATTCCGGGGCAGTGTGCACTCCAATGAATGTAAATTTTGATGAACATATTTCCATGTATGGTGCATTAGCAGTAATAAAAGCCAGAAAGAAGCATAGGTTAACGGCTGAAAAGCTTAAAGAGATGGGGGCAAATGCAGACCGTTATTTAGTTGTGTCTTCATATGATATGCATCGAACAAGATTAAATGGGTTTAATAGTTCAACAATTTATAGTCTGCCTAAATTTAGACAAAAATGTTTAAATCACGGTTTTACTTATACTGCATTATTGAACTTACGTAAAGCGCATGAAAAGGCGATTAAATCAAGCTAAAACCATATAAGTGATTATTATCCCTTGAATTTTCAGATTTAGTCCTCATATAAGTATTGAGATTAATTCATTTAAGGTAATAACGATGGCTGTAAAAAGTATATATAAAACTGGTGACTTGGTAATTTTAAAATCAGGTGGCCCAGAGATGACTGTGAATGAAAAGATCATAACTCATAATGGTGAGTTTAATGGTATCTACTCTTGCACATGGTTTGCAGGAAAAAAATATAGTCATGGCAGATTCCCTCAAGATACTTTGATGATTCCTGTTGTTCCTGTTGTTCCTGTTGTTCCTGTTGTTCCTGTTTAAGGTGGTAAAGGATAGTCATGGATGCAAAACATGTTGCTGCTTGGATGCAGCAAGAATTAGTTAAACAAAATTGCTTGTATCAGGATGATGTAGTCGACTTTCTAGTTAAAGCGAAGGATGAAACACATCTACGAGAAAATGCTGATGGAAATTTGGTCTTAGGTACGAAGCTGCTTAATTCATTTAAAAAATTAAATGAGCATGACGTTGTATGGGTTAGATCAGAGTTTTACTGGCGGCCTCGTGTCGCAGAAGATGAAGAGGGTCGTTTGGCTCGTGGTTAATATCCAATTAGAAAACCGCTTACATAGGCGGTTTTTTACTATTTAGTACGTTTAATTTAGCGTACCAGTGTTAGACAACTAACTCAGGATTCACACAGCGCGCACATTTAAAGCCGTCTTAAAATCTTTCACAAACTCAGGTTCTCGATCTCTCCAAGGTTTAAACAATCTTGGTTGGCTCATTAGTTTATAAGCTGATGGAACACGCCCAAGCTCTTCACACATCAGGTCTATTTCTTTTGGTAATACATCAAAACCTGATGGAGTGATAATGCGACCACTAAAAATATAAAAACCATCCCATTCTTTAACGCATGGTAAGAAGCCTGCAGCTGTAATGTCTAATAGCCTTAAAGCTGTGCCACTCGTTGGTT
>NZ_PJBM01000005.1:0-5967 GCF_002836075.1 Shewanella sp. GutDb-MelDb
GGCAACGAGTGGCATCGACAGATTCATCAACAGCTCGTACAACCATGCCTACAGAAATTTCGCCTGCGTCTGTACCTAAGCGATATCCGCCACCAGGGCCTCGGACGCTAGATACAAGCCCATTTTTTCTAAGTTTTGCGAAAAGTTGTTCTAGGTAAGATAGAGAGATCCCTTGGCGCTCTGAAATGTCGGCTAATGGTACTGGACCATTAGTAGAATGCATTGCAACATCTAGCATTGCAGTGACAGCATACCGACCTTTTGATGTAAGTTTCATTGCTAGTACGTCTCCCAAAAAAGCATAGGGCAATTTCATCATACCTGAGTAAATTAGTCAAGTATAAAAACCTAGTGAATTGGTCAAGTATTATAAAGAACATGACAGGGGTTAAATACCCCGTCATTTTACTGGGGTATTTAACCTTTTTATTAGGCAAGATTCAATGGTGTTTAGTAAAAATGGCGTACATAAGTCTAGATAATGGGATCAAACTCATCTAATGACTTCTGGCGTTTTTGTGCTGCCGCTAATTCAGCTTCACTAAACTCATCAACTTCAAGTTCAGGAAGCTTCTCCGTACAAACACTACCGCCCAAACTTTGTACTGCTTGACAGACTTCTTGTACTTTTGAATCCATCAAAGTCATATGGTCCAGCATTTGGCCAATTGCGTTGGCGACTGGATCAGGATTGTCAGGTGCAACAGCGTAAGCATCAAAGCCATACTTCTTCGCCATTTCAGTGCGCCGATTGGTTTGCTCTGTAGATTGCTCAGACGGGCTAGCAACTGCACGCCCAGGGATGCCAACCACGGTGGTGTCTATCGGTACATCTTTAACAACCACCGAATTAGAACCCACACGCGCGCCATCATTCATCGTAATCGGTCCAAGGATTTTTGCGCCTGCGCCAATAACGACATTATTGCCAAGCGTTGGGTGCCGCTTGCCAGACTGCCATGTCGTACCACCGAGTGTCACGCCGTGATACAAAGTACAATCATTACCAATTTCGGCCGTTTCACCAATGACAACCCCCATCCCATGGTCGATAAAGAACCGGTCGCCAATGGTGGCACCGGGGTGGATTTCAACACCGGTTAACCAACGTGAGAATGTAGATAGACATCGCGCTAACAAACGCCATTTTCGCACCCAAAGCTTATGACTGATCCTGTGGATCCATATTGCTTGCATGCCTGGATAATTGAACAGTATTTCAATTGTTCCGTTCGCGGCGGGGTCTCTATGGTAGATAGACGCTATATCATCTTTAAGTCTCGCGATAACACCCATGCTAACTACTTCCTTTTACTTATCGTTGGTTTCATTCTTAGCGACGACTTTGTCTACCGACGTTAAAATTCCACGCAAGATATTCATCTCTTGACGTTCGATTCTAGCGCGACTGAATAGCCTGCGTAGCTTTGTCATTACCTGACCTGGATGTTGTTTCACGATAAAATGGGTCGATAAAAGCGTGTTCTCCATATGTTCATAAAAGTTTTCACGCTCTTTTGAAAATGGATATTCGTTTTCAGGCTCAACAAATCCGTCAGGCTTATTACTTTCAAACTCTTTTTGAACCTGCGCTAAATGCGCTACACGAGCTTCATAACAGATGATTTGAACAGCCTGCGCTAAGTTAAGCGAGGTGTATTCTGGATTGGCTGGTATCGCAACATGATAATCGCAGCCCTGCAACTCTTCATTAGAAAGGCCGTTGTTTTCACGTCCAAATACGATAGCGACGGGACCAGTGAGTGCTGATGCAACAAGTTTTTCACCCGCCTCTCTTGGCTCTAGCATTGGCCAATCGAGTGTACGGCTTCGCGCACTGGTAGCGATAACTAGGCTACAATCTGCAATAGCCTCTTCAACAGAGCCTACTGTAATAGCATGTTTTAAAATATCTGAAGCACCTGCGGCTAATGCCACTGAATGGCCATCAGGTGTAACCCTAGGTTCTGCTAGATATAAAGTGGATAACCCCATGGTTTTCATAGCACGGGCTGTTGAACCTATATTCCCTGGGTGGGATGTACCGACAAGAACGACGCGAATATTGCTGAGCATGAAATTACTTAATTTAAATGAGAGGACACTTGAAAATATTTTAACACAAGCCTGCTATTTTTACTTATACAAAAATCAGCATTTGATATCATCGAAAAAACACGTATAATTCGGCTCCGATAATTTATATCTGTTCTTTTACATCCAGGGGATTTGCAATGCTTCCAATGCATACCATTGCCGTGCGCGCCGCTCGCGCTGCCGGCCAAATAATTACACGTGCTTATGGCGAACTAGACCGTATTGAGGTTACTTCAAAAGGAGCTAATGACTACGTCACTAACGTGGATAAAGAAGCTGAAGCTGCAATTACCTACCAGATCCGTAAGGCTTACCCTGATCACACTATCATTGGTGAAGAAACAGGTGAGAACAAAGGCGCTAATAAAGATTACGTTTGGATCATAGACCCACTGGATGGCACTAATAACTTTGTCAGAGGTATCCCTCACTTTGCTGTATCTGTCGCGATGCAGTTTAAAGGTAAAACAGAAGTTGCTGTTGTGTATGACCCTATTCGTGATGAGCTTTTCTCTGCTGTACGCGGAAAATTTGCCAAGTTAAACGACTTCCGAATTCGCGTTAAGCCAAGAAACGATCTGAGTGACAATATCATTGCTACTGGATTCCCTTTCAAGGCAAAACAGCACACTGAAACGTACATGAAGCTTTTCGCTTTAACATTTACACAATGTGCTGATTTACGTCGTGCAGGTTCTGCCGCGTTAGATCTAGCTTACCTTGCAGCTGGCCGTGTTGATGGTTTCTTTGAAATCGGTCTTAAGCCTTGGGACATTGCAGCAGGTGATTTGATTGTTCGTGAAGCTGGCGGCACAGTAACTGACTTTACTGGCAACCATAACTATCTCACATCAGGAAATATCGTTGCAGGCAACCCAAAAACAACAACTGCACTTGTTAAGTCATTCCGCCCATTATTGAGCGAAGCGCTTAAGCGTTAATGATCAGCAGATTATAAATTATTTGGATATTTTAAAAACCGCCTCATTAGGCGGTTTTTTTATACCTCAGTATCTGGCTTAAAATGTTTATCCATTAATGCCAGTGCTGATATCAATTGCATTAAGTATGTAGTCAATTCAGAAGTGCTCAAACTTCTCAACTCAAAGCGCATTGACGACAGAATGGTCTATTTTGTTCCATACAAAATATGACATTTACTCCCTACATGAAGCTCAGATGCAGAAGGTACGAGACCATGAATGGCGAAGGTAGAATAATGCAGGAGCAATTATCGAGAGTAACGCATAGAGCTGTTACCGAAGATGCCAGAGCCGAGAATAACAATTAGCTTCAACCCCCAATCTCGCCTACAGGGCGTTGAATTCCAGCTGAATGGTCAGACTTTTAATGCAACTGGTATTACATAGATTGTCTAAAAACATACACGACACAGTCATTTTTTTACCTTTCATTCATAAACGTTTCGTTACAAAATCCTGATTTATCTATATAAAACTCGCAACTGTGAAAAGCATCACATCGTCGATGTCGCGTTTATACGATTTACTGGTACTCTTTATGAAACGACTGCATTAGGGGACAACATGGATAAAATGTATCGAAAATACGGTATTACAAGTATCAAAGCCGTTGAACATTTAGTATTAATGATTATTGCCATCGCCACTATTGTGGCGATTGGACAAGAGATAGTGCATATATTTAACGCGGGTGAAGTTGCTTTAGCTGACTTATTGTTGCTGTTTATTTACCTAGAAGTGTTAGCAATGGTTTCGCATTATGCCGAGTCGGGCAAATTGCCGATTAGAATGCCGCTTTACATTGCTATTGTTGCGTTAGCGCGTTATCTAATTTTAGATATGAAAGCTATGGACGACTGGCGTATTGCTTCGATCTCATTCTCGACGTTAATTTTAGCAGCCACTGTTATTGTTATCCGCTGGGGGCAATTGAAATTACCGTATCCCCGCCCTAAAGAAGATAATTAGTCACAACTTAAGTGTGATGAATACAAAAATGCTCAAAGTTAACACTTTGAGCATTTTTTATTTAGACTGTGCTAATTAAGCCGTACGTCTAATGCTTAATTGTTTTAATGATTGCAAATACGATCGGCTGCTGTCGCAATGCCAGTCTCAGAGTGAATAAACTTACCTTTCTTCTCTAAAAAGTCAATCAAGGCTTCTGCATCCATCTCTTCGGCAGAACAAGTATGGTAACGAGCGCCCGCACCAAATGTCCCCTGCATTAACGCTTTTAAAGCTTCTCGTGATAAAGGCTCTTCATGCTCAAGCATGAGTTCCATAACCTTGTGACCGTGTATTGAATCTGACATATACCCTCAAAATTTAAGCTGCATTTAATAGACACTTTATACTGTAATTCCAACAGTTAAACTTTGATCTAAGCAACAATGTTTAACTTTGAGACGCTTAATCTTGGGATAAAGCAAAACAACATTGTATAAAGTCGATGTCGGATACACCGTTTATCATTTACATTTTTATGTTATAAAAAAAGAAGCCAATCATATGACTGGCTTCTTAAAGTAAGTGTAGCGTCACTAAACAGGCAGGTTATTCACCCTTTAGTATTTCAGGCTCGACCAACACACTGTCATTTGCATCTGAAATCCAAATCTGACCTTCACAGATGTTAATTTGCAATGCCATATTTTTACCCACCATTTGTCCCATCGCTTTAACGGCGTCTTCTGGGATATTGGTCACCGTTAGGTTATTGTAACGTGCTAGCGCGGCTTCGTTCTGTTTCCACCAAATGGGAACACTACGCCCAGCGTAGGTAATAAGCTGCACAGCTTTAGCGCGGCCACAGGCTTTACGGATCCATTTCTCATCACTTTGACCAAACTCAATCCAGAGATCAATTTCACCTGATAAGGTTTTATCCCAAAGCTCTGGTTCATCGTCAACGTTCATGCCCTTGCTGAAAGCTAAAGATTCGCTGGCATTCATAGCGAAAGCGAGCAATCTTACCATCATACGGTCGTCGGTTTCAGAGGGATGTTGAGCGAGCATTAATTGATGGTCGTTGTAGTAAGCACGATCCATATCGGCGATTTGGAGAGATACTTTGAATACTGTTGCTTTTAAGGCCATGAGTTTTTTCGACTGGGTATTTGCGCTAAGTGTACCTTAAATCCCCCTCTAAAAGGGCTAAACATTAAGGTACTATAAACCTTGATAACAAAATACAGTACCCACTTACTCTAAACTCAAGTTGACTTAGATAGCCCCTACTTTTAAACGCTTGGCTTGCGGAAACAGTGTGACTAATCGATCAATCTCGGCAACGTCTGCATACACTAAGCAGTGCTCACCCTCGTAGAGTGCTTGTTGCAAGCTGTAATCACTCCAGTTACTGTCGCGTGCAGCATCTCGCCTAAGTAACTCATTGAGTGTATGAGGCATCGATTGTTCGCTAAAGACAATATCTAATTTTTGCAGGTAAGGCATCGCGGCGATAGGCAGAAGCTCAGCCTCGATTTGTGCATCAAGCAGTAACAGCTCCCCTTGTCCATCTTGCTGAGTAAAACTGGCTTGATAATGAGCCGTTGTTTGTTTATCAAATCGAGATTGATTGAGCTTAAAAAAACGCTCCCAAAACAATCTTCTTTGTTTAAATATTGGTAACTTTGCTTGCACGTCTTGTCGACGTTCTGCAATAAAATCAAATAATGGCGTAATCGACTGCGGTAACCATGATTCTAGTCTGGCTCTAAGCTCCCGTGCATAAACAGGCGCGGCGCCGGCGGTGCTTATCGCTATTTGTAATCGACCTCTGTCTACAATAGAAGGCGTTATAAAACTGCAAAAGCTTGGATTATCAACCACATTAACCCATATACCACCCTGCTTAGCGATAGTCGCTAACCTCTCATTGAGT
>NZ_PJBM01000006.1:0-5965 GCF_002836075.1 Shewanella sp. GutDb-MelDb
CTAATAGCATTAATTGTATACGAAATCGGCGTAGAATGCAGGATTCACTGGCCTTATGGCGACGTTTAACTGACATTTATGGTGAATATGGGAGGCTTAAGAATAATAAAAAAATGCGACCCCGGAGGGCCGCCAATCACAAACGTAAACAGTCATCACCATACTGGGAAGCAGGAGAGTACTCTTTTTATTAAAAACCCGCATAGTACGTAGGAATACTACGCGGGGGACACAAGCCGCAAAAGGCAGCCAAACTGTAAAACCAATCAGCAACTAACACTTTGTAAAACTGAAATTTTAAACCCTATTTTACATTCAATCTTTAAATCCACTGTTAACCTATTCTGTAAAATAAAACTTATGCAATAAGGAGCTCATAAACGGGCTGAGTGATAAAATCAACCAGCTCATCTGCAGTCGTCGTTTGCTCAAGAATAACCGCGGCTTCGGTAAAGCGACCATGGGTGAATCTATCCGCCCCCACCTCCTCTTTAACGTGAGCCAGCTCTTGAAGCAACATGTCTTTAAACAAAGATTTTGTGACTAATGTGCCATTCGATAGCTTCTGCTGATGCTTAATCCACTGCCAAATCGAGGTACGAGAAATTTCGGCCGTGGCAGCATCTTCCATTAAACCATATATAGGGACACAGCCATTACCGTTGATCCATGCCTCTATATAGCGCAATGCAATACGAATATTGCGACGCATTCCGTCTTCTGTACGCTCACCTTTGCAGGGTGACAATAGCTCCGGAGCAAGTATTGGTGCATCGACATCGCGAGTGATATGCAGCTGATTGACATGATTATCTCCAATATACTGATTGAAGACTTCCATTGCAGTATCAGCCAAACCGGGATGGGCCACCCAAGTGCCATCATGACCATTTCGCGCTTCAAGCTGCTTGTCTTGACGTACTTTATCTAGGATCTGTTGATTCTCTTTGGGATCTTTTGCAGGAATAAATGCAGCCATACCGCCCATCGCTAACGCGCCACGCTTATGACACGTTTTAACCAACAAGCGCGAGTATGCACTCAGAAAGGGGGTATCCATTGTCACTGATTGTCTGTCAGGTAATATACGGTCACTATGGTTATTCAGTGTTTTTATATAGCTGAATATATAGTCCCAACGCCCACAGTTAAGCGCCACAATGTTTGAGCGTAATTCATATAAAATTTCATCCATCTCAAACACGGCAGGTAGGGTTTCTATTAAGCAGGTACATTTAATCGTGCCAGGTTGTAGACAAAAACGCTCCTCTACAAACGCAAATACCTTTGCCCACCAACGCGCTTCTATATGGCTTTCAAGTTTAGGAATATAGAAGTACGGGCCACTGCCCTTACTTAACAACTGACGATAGTTATTATAAAAATAGACACAAAAATCGAATAAAGCCGCGGGTATCGCTTGCTCTGCATAGCTTACGTGCTTCTCCAACATGTGTAGCCCACGTACACGACAAATCAACACCGCAGGATCAGCAGCTAACGTATATGATTTACCCGTTTCTGCAGAGGTATAACTGATGTCACCGTTAATGGCATCACGTAAATTAATCTGCCCTTCAATCACCTTATCCCAACTTGGAGCAAGTGAATCTTCAAAATCAGCCATAAACACTTTTGCATTGGCATTAAGCGCGTTAATCACCATTTTGCGATCGACCGGCCCCGTTATTTCAACGCGCCTATCTTGCAAGTCATGGGGGATCCCTCTGATCTTCCAGTCACTTTCACGAACGGCTTTAGTCTGTTCAATGAAATCAGGCAACTGACCTTTATCGACAAGCCCTTGCTTTATCTTTCGGTTGGCGAGTAATGTCGGTACATCGTTAGCAAAGTGCTTACAGAGCGTTTTAAGTAAACTTACCGCACCTGCTGTTAATACCGTTTCTTGTCCACTGACAGTGCTAGCGGTAATCACAAGTTCATCTTCAACAACGCTATTATCAATTGTGATCTGTTCTGCCATCAACTTTATCTCCAAACTGTATCGCCTGTATGTATGTTTCATGAAACCGCCGACCTGCGGTGGTGTATCTAGCGCGGCTAAATACGGCTTCTACAATGCAATGGACTCTTTTTCTCTTGAGTAGAAAATCGCAGCCCAACAAAAAACATACTCTGAGGTATATACCCAAATGACCTCGAAATGCCGACTCCTGCATTTCGAGATCACTTTGGTTTATGTCGTTATTTGTAATAAAAGCTAACGATAAACCGTGACTGATGCAAGTAATCCCAGGTTAGTCACCCACTCAAAAGAGGATTGTAATCGCATGTACAACATGGTTACCAACAGCTAAAAACTCATTTAATAACTACTAATAACAAATACTTAACCAAAAACGATGTTTATGTAAGTTTAAAAACAAAGACCTGTAAGACCAGTTGACCAAGCAAGCTCGCTAGAATTACATTCCGTAAATTAATTACGACATGTAAACCATTTAATACGGTTGACATTGAGCATGAAAATATCGCGAATATCGGAAAGCGTTTACACTTCTCTTTGGCGTTAATCAAATAAATTCTTAATTACCAGCGAGTTAAAAGCATAATGAATAATTACCAATGTAAACGACCGTTTAAATTTGACGTTTACGTTAAGTAGAAGTTAAGCATTTGAGTGTTAACAACTCAGGACGAGGGTGAATAGTGACTAACATCACAAAAAATATTGGTTTTATGTAATGTTTTTTTTAAATAATGACTTAAACCAATCTAATAGCCCCCATTTACAGGCCTACATTAGTGCAAAACTCATCTTACCTGCTCGGCTGTGCCGCTAAACTTTGCAATGCAAAAATATGTAATTAGTCAATTTGCGACCGCCATTATTGAGAACAGCAGATTTTGACCAAGGGTATGGGCTGCTCCGTTGCGGATATCAACATATCGAGCAATTCATCGATAACGCTATTGAGTATTGCTACAACGACTCAGAAATAAATCAATACTCCATTGCACCAATAATCAATAGCTATTGCTTTAACTGCAGCAAAACGACATCTGTTGAGGCTTATTCATACAAAAGCTACGGAATAAGCTAACAACACCAAACCACTGCAGCTCCCAATGGCTTCAACGAAACAATAAAGCCTTTAATTTCAATCAAGTGGATTAATACATCTTCATTTATCTTTTTCAGAAGATATTTTTCAGACCCATTTAAATGCAGTATCGACACGCTAAACGCGAGAAAAATACTAATACGAATGAACTAATTACCTTCTCACGACTCAATATAAGCAGCTTATGTAGCCTCAGTGTTAAAACCGAGAAACAACATAGATTAGCAACCTGAGCAAACTCTGCGACAATAGCCCTTGTCAGATAGGGGATTGCTTGGGTATTATGGCCGACAGATTTTGATGAAGTAGCGCATTCAATGACAATTAAAAAAAGAAGTCTTACCCTTTTGGGCGCTGCTGCGCTCTCACTATCGCTCAGTGGCTGTGGTGTATTCGACTATTTGATCTATAAGCCTGACATTCCACAAGGTAACTACATGGAAGACCAGCAGGTAGAAAAGCTGCGTATTGACATGACTAAAGAGCAGGTTGAGTACGTATTAGGCCGCCCTGTTTTACGTGATAGTTTTTCAGACGATACTTGGTATTACGTCTACCACTATAAAAGTGGCCGCGATGCTAGCATCATCCATAAAGAGCTGATCATTAACTTCAACGGCGATATGCTGTCTGAAGTGAAAGGTGACTATGATTTGAGTGAAGAGTTTAATACTCCACTTGAAGAGAGCAAGCTACCTGAAATTAATATGCCAGAAGGCGAGCCTCTGATCCCAGAGCAACGTCCTCAAGCAAAGCCTTTAGTTGAAGAGCAAGAAACTCAACCAGAGTCGCTATCAGAGAAAAACTTCGAATAATTGGAGTGTTAGCTTAGCCCTGCTGAGCTTTCAACAGATATTAAAAATGCGAGCCTCTTTTAAAGAGACTCGCATTTTTGTTTTAGGGCTATCACCTTTTAAAGCATCAACTGACTCAATTAATCGCGTAACAACATAGCGCAGAGTAACAAAAGTCCCTTTACAGCTTAGCGCCGGTGATCTTATTCACCCGCCCTTCGTCTTTCGCTTTTTCTGCACGTTTACGACGCACATCTTTAGGATCAGCGATAAGTGCTCGGTAGATCTCAACCCGCTGCCCAGGTTGCAGTACTTCAGCGTGTTTAACTGAACGACTGAAAATACCTAGCTTAACCGTCTCTAAATCAATTTCAGGGAAATAGCGCTGCATATCACTTTGCTTCACCGCATCAATACACGTGGTCCCTGGTTCAATGTTCACTTTAATCCGCTTTTGCTGTTGCGGCAGAGCATAGATAATTTCAACCGTAAACTGAGCTTGATCTGTATTCATGTGTAAATCACCTTAGCGCGACGAGTAAATGCCGTCACCATAGAAGACATTAACTCTTTAAACACCTTACCAAACGCCAAGTCCGCTATCGGGCTAGAAAACTCAAAGCTAAGTTCAAAATCGACTTTACAGGCATCTTCCGCTAACTCAGTAAACGTCCACTCACCAATCAATTCTTTAAAGGGACCGTTTTCTAACTGCAGCTTAATACTCTTGCCCGCAACAACCTGATTGCGAGTGGTAAATGTTTTACTTATCCCCGCTTTAGCCACATCAACCGAGGCCACCATCGTTGTGCCATCAAACTCCAACACCTTGCCACCCACACAGCCTGGCAAGAACTCTTTATAAGATTCGACATCATTGACTAAGTCATACATCTGCATCGCACTAAAACGAACTAATACATTGCGGGAAATTTGCGGCATTAATGATTGATACTCAAAATATAAACAGGATTGCTGAATTTTAACATGCCTACAAAAAAACGCATCTTTGACACGCTTAACCTTCATTAAGTGCTCAAAAAGCAGACAAACGCATCAGCTAATCCATAAATAACCGAATATTTCGGCTTGGCCAATTCCAAATTGGGCTTGGCTGCGTATAATAGCTAGCCTATGGCTAAGAAAAATGCAAAAAACTCAAAGAACACTTCCGCTTCGATTGCCCGTAATAAACGCGCGACTTTTGACTATAAGTTTGAAGAGAAGATGGAAGCAGGCCTATCTCTAATGGGATGGGAAGTTAAGTCTATTCGTATGGGCAAGGTTAACTTGTCTGAAAGCTACGTATTTCTAAGAGAAGGCGAAGCCTTTCTTTTTGGTTGTACTATCGCGCCACTCAACACCGCCTCGACTCATGTCGTGTGCGATCCACTGCGCTCACGTAAATTACTGCTCAAACGTAAAGAGTTAGATAAATTAAAAGGCTTAGTCGATCGTAAAGGTTACTCAATCGTACCTATCTCTATGTACTGGCAGAAAGGTGCATGGGTAAAGATCGAAATAGGTCTAGGTAAAGGTAAGAAAGAACACGACAAGCGTGACGATACTAAAGATCGCGAATGGCAGATAGAAAAAGCGCGTACCATTAAAAAAGCGGTACAGCAGTAACTTAAGCGCCATTGACTTTTTTATAACGTACGCAAAACGAACAAACGATTGCAAATGCGATTTTTATGCTTGGTAAAACAAGATGTGTCGCGTTACAATCAATCTGTACTTGGGGGCGATTCTGGATTCGACAAGATTCTCGAAACCCTGGGAGCATGCCGAGGGGCGGTTGGCCTCGTAAAAAGCCGCACCGTTATAGTTGCAAACGACTCTAACTACTCTCTAGCAGCTTAGGCTAGCTAGCCATCTTGCCGAAACTTATCAAATGGGTTTGGTTCTTAGATGGTCATCTTACATTTGATAGCGAGGGAACCACGTTCAGGGGTGAACCGCGAAATAGTACTGAACTCGCCAATTACAATCCTGTCTTTCGGAGTGTACTTGGTTAACCAAAAGAGAGACTAAGCATGTAGTGCCTTGGACGTAGGCTTTTTGGACGCGGGTTCGAGCCCCGCC
>NZ_PJBM01000007.1:0-5934 GCF_002836075.1 Shewanella sp. GutDb-MelDb
ATAAACTTCAACTCAGTCTATTAGGCATGTTGACTCAATCTCTGATATGCTTTCGTGATAAAATTACTAAATTTTATCATCTTTGTACCTGTTATCATTATAATTTAATGTCAGCTCCGGTGCTTAGCCACCAACGGGACTATAACGATATAATAAAACTACTATTGAGTGGACGTACGTATATGAATACCCTAGAAAAGGTCCAAAAAAGTCTTACCCATTTTAGTAAATCTGAACGTAAAGTAGCGGAAGTTATTCTTTCTTCACCGCAAACCGCAATTCATTCTAGTATAGCTACACTGGCCAAAATGGCAGATGTCAGTGAACCAACGGTAAACCGTTTTTGCCGCCGGCTTGATACTAAAGGCTTTCCAGACTTTAAGCTGCACCTTGCCCAAAGCCTTGCCAATGGTACGCCCTACGTAAGTCGTCACGTCGAAGAAGATGATACCCCTGACTCATATACCACAAAAATATTTGAATCATCTATGGCATCGCTTGATACCGCGAGACAAAGCATAGATACCACCGCGATTAATAAAGCCGTTGATGTGCTTACCCAAGCAAAAAAAATCTCCTTCTTTGGTCTTGGTGCATCGGCATCTGTTGCTCATGACGCTCAAAACAAATTTTTCCGCTTTAATGTTCCTGTCATATGCTTCGACGATGTTCTTATGCAACGCATGAGTTGCATCAACAGTAATGAAGGCGATGTAGTGGTACTTATTTCACATACTGGTAGAACTAAGTCACTAATAGATGTAGCAAAGTTGGCTAGAGAGAATGGCGCAGCAGTGATTGGTATTACCGCCCGTAACTCACCACTTTCAACCGTTTGTACACTGCCTGTCACAATGGAAGTCCCTGAAGACACCGATATGTACCTTCCTATGGCTTCACGTTTAGCACAGTTGGTTATAATTGATGTACTAGCAACAGGATTTACATTGAGACGAGGTCCTCGTTTCCGTGAGAACTTGAAGCGAGTTAAAGAAGTATTGAAAGAATCTAGAATAGACAAAGATCCCATTCTGTAAGTGGCTTTCGGCATACTTTAGGACAGTTTAGCCAATGCTCGACTGTCCTTTTTAGTCCATAATGTTGCAATAGGTCACAAAAATTAAAACTTGAGATAGATCATTATGTTCGTAACTTTACTACATTTATGGGTATTGTCTGTTAATATAGTGTCAGAATTTTTAAAACTTAACGGAGTATGTCATGTTCCGCAGAACCAAGATTGTAACAACATTGGGCCCAGCCACTGATCGTGATGACAACCTACGCCGCATTATTATTGCCGGTGCTAACGTTGTTCGCCTAAACTTTTCTCACGGTGCACCAGAAGATCACAAAAAACGCGCAGCAGATACGCGAGCTATTGCAAAAGAGCTTGGCGTACATGTTGCCGTACTCGGTGATCTACAAGGTCCTAAAATTCGCATTTCAACTTTTAAAGACAACAAAAAGGTACAGGTAACCCTAGGGCAAACTTATACTTTAGATGCTGATCTTGAAAAAGGTGAAGGCGACGAGAACCAAGTGGGTATCGATTATAAAGAGCTACCAAATGATGTCAGCTTAGGCGACATTCTAATGCTAGATGATGGTCGTGTTCAGCTGCGAGTTGAAAAAGTAGACGGTAATAAAGTTCACACTACTGTTACTGTTGCTGGCCCTTTATCTAATAATAAAGGCATCAACAAGCAAGGTGGTGGTTTATCCGCTGCTGCATTAACTGAAAAAGATAAACGCGATATCATTACAGCTGCAGAGATTAAAGTTGATTTCCTAGCAGTGTCTTTTCCACGTAGTGGCGCTGACCTTGATTATGCACGTGCTTTAGCACTAGAAGCCGGTAGTAACGCGCTGATAGTGTCTAAAGTTGAGCGTGCTGAAGCCGTTGTTTCTGATGAAGCCATGGATGATGTTATCCTTGCATCAGATGTCGTGATGGTTGCACGTGGTGATTTGGGTGTTGAGATTGGTGATCCAGCACTTGTTGCGGTTCAAAAGAAACTGATTAGCCGCTCTCGCCAACTTAATAAGCCTGTTATTACTGCGACTCAAATGATGGAGTCAATGATAACAAGTCCAATGCCTACTCGTGCAGAAGTCATGGACGTTGCAAACGCAGTACTTGATGGTACGGACGCTGTAATGCTTTCTGCTGAAACCGCTGCTGGTGACTTCCCTGAAGAAACCGTAAAAGCAATGGCTGAGGTTTGTTTAGGTGCTGAGTTACACCCAAGTGTACAGGTATCAAAGCATAGACTTGATCAACAGTTCACTACGATTGAAGAGACGATTGCTCTTTCAACAATGTACGCTGCAAACCATCTAGGTGGAATTAAAGCCATTGTTGCATTGACTGAGTCTGGTGCTACACCGCAAATGATGTCTCGTATCAGTTCGGGGCTGCCTATTTTCGCGCTGTCACGTCACGAAGTCACTCTTGCTACAATGGCGCTTTACCGTGGTGTTCAACCTGTTTATTTCGACTCTACGGCTTACGCTCCTGAGTTTGTTGCTCAAAAAGCACTAGAAACGTTAGCAGCTGCCGGTTACCTAAAAAGTGGTGACATGGCGATGATGACTAAAGGCGATGCAATGGAAACCGTTGGTGGCACTAACACCAGCAAGGTTGTCATTGTCGCTTAGTTTATTGCTCGTTTGAGCCATACTAAAGCGTCTTAAATAAAATGCATGTCAGCTAATTACTGATGTGCATTTTTTGTATCTACACTTAATATTCTCATTCCATTTTAATTCCAGCATCTTTGCCTAAATGTGTGGTCCCTTAACGCATCAGTCTATAGCCAATTCAGTTTAGTCCTACTTCTCTCTTCTTCATTGGCATTACTTGTCATGGATAATTAGTCATCGACAAGTTAATTTTGAATTAACACTATTTTGTTGGCATAAAAAAATCCGTTGAACTTAATTCAACGGATTTTCATTTTAAAGCGTATACATATTTACCAACGAAATATTAATTCATTATCAAGTGATTTATAGCCTAGCGTCACTTTTACAATGCATCAAAGTCATCAACATTTATCGCCGCTAACCGTAATTGATTAGCCTCACTAAGCTGTAGGTGCTCATCTTGATTAATGAGGTCAAGCTCAAGGGCTGAATCAAACAACGCTTGCGGCGCAAGTTTACGCGGTAAACCTCCCTCTCTTTGAGCCTGTTTTAATCGACTAAAGAGCACTTTGCACTCATGCTTTGCAATAAAAGCATTCTCAACATCAGCAATGCCACTAATGTCATCTTTAATATTAGGACACAAAAATGTCAATCTATCGCGAGCTGGACCTGGGGTACTCATTGATTTAACCACTTCAATTGATAATTTATCATCAGGTTGATTAAAGTGATTTCCCAGAGGGAAGATCATGACACGTAATAGTGCTGCGACAATACGGTTAGGGAAATTACGGATAGCTTCATCGAGTGCTTTCGCAGCCAAATGTAGTCTTGTCGCCATCACATGCTTAACCGTGGGTAAATCATCAAACTGACGACCATTATCTTCAAACAACTTTAACGTTGCAGATGCCAAATACAGCTGACTGAGTACATCCCCCATTCTCGCACTCAACATCTCTTTACGCTTCAGTTCGCCGCCGAGCATCAACATAGACATATCGGTCATGATTGCTAATGCAGAAGATATCCGCGTCATGCTCTTATAGTACTTCTTCGTTTCGCCACTGACTGGAGATGCTGCAAATATGCTTCCCGACAGTGCGTGGCTAAAAGCACTGAAAGCATTGCGGGCAGCGTAACCAATATGACCCGTTAATAGATCATCGAATCGTTCAAGCCCTGCACTTTTATCTTCCATACCAGCAGCTTCCATTTCAGCCAGTACATAAGGATGGCAACGTGTCGCTCCCTGACCAAAAATCATTAAACTACGCGTAAGAATATTGGCACCTTCTACAGTAATAGAGATAGGAAGTGCGATATAGGCATTCCCTAGATAGTTTTTAGGTCCTAATTGGATGCCTTTACCCGATTGAATATCCATCGCATCATCAATAACCTGACGACCCAATTCAGTCATATGATATTTCGCAATTGCAGTCACAATTGAGGGCTTAACGTTAAGGTCGATACCCGTAGTCGTTAAGCGTCTGGCCGCTTCGAGCTGGTAAGTGTTACTAATGATCCGCGCCAAGGCTTCTTGTACACCTTCAAACTGACCGATTGGCATACCAAATTGTTGCCTTACTGCGCTGTATGCAGTGGTCGTTTTAGTGGCCATATGCCCCAAAGCCGTTGACAGTGCAGGCAGTGAAATTCCGCGCCCAGCAGATAAACACTCAACCAGCATCCGCCAGCCGCGACCGGCGTATTGCGGTCCACCAATGATCCAGTCAAGTGGAATAAAGACCTCTTTTCCTTGCGTAGTACCATTCATAAAGGCTAAATGTAATGGGTTGTGACGACGGCCAATCTCGACACCGGGATGATCTGTTGGGATCAATGCACAAGTAATGCCTATATGCTTTTGCTCTCCAAGCAGTCCGTCTGGATCATGCATTTGAAACGCTAGCCCTAACACATCAGCGACGGGAGCAAGCGTTATATAGCGTTTATTCCAATTGAGCTTTAAGCCTAAGGTTTGTTCACCATTAAATTCTTGACGACAAACAATGCCAGTATCAGGAATTGCGCCAGCATCACTGCCAGCTTCAGGTCCTGTTAATGCAAAACAAGGGATCGCTTGTCCATCTGCAAGTTTAGGTAACCAAAAATCCTTTTGTTCGGTTGTACCGTAATGGGTTAATAGCTCTCCAGGACCTAATGAGTTGGGCACCATGACAGTGACAGCGGCACTCACACTTCTGCTGGCAATTTTACTCACAATCGTTGAGTTTGCATAAGCAGAAAAGGCGCGACCACCGTATTTTTTCGGAATGATCAGGGCAAAGAAACCCTCTTTTTTAAAGTATTCCCACAGTTCTGGCGGGAGATCTTTTCTATTGGTAACGATGTCATAATCGTCAATCATAGATAACGCTGTTTCAACTTGATTATTTATAAAATCGTGTTCTTCAGACGTTAGCGTAGGTTTGCCGTAACTGTGTAAAGTTTGCCAGTTAGGTTTACCTTTAAAAAGCTCTCCCTCCCACCAAACATCGCCCGCTTCCATTGCTTCTTTTTCGGTGTCAGATAAAGGAGGCAGTACTTTCTTAAAGAAACTAAAAACAGGCCGCGTAACCAGTTGCATTCTAATGTTCTTCACACTAAAAATGACCACTACGCCGATAATAAAGAGTATTAATAACGTCATAAACATAATTTCTACATTGCATCCTTGTTCACAGGAACCGATACCCCCGCCGATAGATAAGGGATAACTTTTCGAATAACCGCTTCTATATCATTGTGTTCGCCAAAATCTGCTGCTGCAATCTCGGTTAATGCGTCAGCTGACGCCATAGTGAACACGACTGTACCTAAGGTGAAGTGTAAGCGCCAAAACATCTCAGCGGGAGGAATATGTGGGGTACTCTCGCCAACAGCTTTGACAAATAGGCTCAAATACTTGCCATAATGGGTCGTAATAAACCAGCGCAAATGGCCTTGGCTTTCTATATAGCCACGCCCTAATAGTTGCAAAAAGGTCGTAGTGCCTTCAGATCTTAATTTGTTTAGCTCTAGTAATGGGTTAACCAAGCTTGAAAAGATATCATCTAGCGATGCATTCGCATCTGCAGAGCGCACTGCCACAATAGCATCTGCCGCCGCCGGCATAAAGACATCGAGATAACGTGCTAAAACCGCTCTTATCAACTCTTTTTTTGAGCCAAAATGATAGTTTACCGATGCTAGGTTTACTTCAGCTTTACTGGTTATTAATCTAAGAGACGTTTCTGAAAACCCTCTCTCAGCAAATAGCTTTTCTGCTGCATCCAG
>NZ_PJBM01000008.1:0-5811 GCF_002836075.1 Shewanella sp. GutDb-MelDb
TGAACTTCACTTCACCTACGCCCAATGCACGGCCTTTACCTTCCGCGCCTTCCCAACCAAGGAAAAAGCCAACAAGCTGCCACATAGCATCTAAGCCTAGGCAACCCGGCATAACCGGATCTGATGCAAAATGACAGTCGAAAAACCAAAGGTCAGGATTAATATCTAGCTCAGCTACAATTTCACCTTTACCGAATTCACCGCCATCTGCATTAATTTTAAGCACGCGGTCGATCATCAACATATTGTCTTTCGGTAATTTAGGAGAGTTAGGTCCTAAAAGGGTACCAAGTCCACAGGCGACTAGGTCTTCTTTTGTAAAACTGTTTGCGTTACTCATTATATTTAATTCTCCAGCTATTTGAGCCTCCAAGGTTAGCGAACACGTGTACGCTAAACAACTCCGATCAGCTAGAAAATGATAATTTTTCGCGAAGCCTCACAAAAAAAGACTTATCTTCGTCTTGATAACCTGCCAAACTCTCTAATCTAGCCTGCACTAAGCCATAAAGTGAGTCATCAGGAAACTGGTTGTCTTTGTCTGCGGTACCGGCCGGGGTCTGCATTAAAATTTCAGCGGCTTCATCAATGTGTTTAACTTGATACAGCGTAAAGAGCCCTTGATGAACGGCATCAATAACAGATTGCTTGAGGTTCAATTGCTGCATATTAGAGCAAGGAATAATGACACCTTGATTACCTGTTAAACCACGGCGTTGACACAGCTTAAAAAAACCTTCAATTTTTTCGTTAACACCGCCAATAGCTTGTACATTACCGAATTGATCAATCGCACCGGTTGCTGCCAGGCTTTGTTTTATCGGCTTTTCTGAAATTGCGGAGATTAAGCTGCAATACTCTGCAAGAGAGGCACTGTCGCCATCGATCTCTTGATAAGATTGTTCGAACACAATATTGGCATTGAGATGTAAAGGTGCATCTTTACCAAAAATACGATACAAGCAGGAAGACAATATCATCATTCCTTTAGCATGAATGTTACCGCCGAGTTCTGATTTTCGCTCAATATCGGCGACTTCTCCATCACCATAATGCACTGACGCGGTAATCCTTGCGGGTTCTCCGTAACTGTATTCAGCATTTTCTATGACGGTTAACCCATTTATTTGGCCAATCATTTCATCTTGGGTGGGGAGACTGATAAATAGATCGTCAAAGTTCTGCTCTGAAAGCTTCTCTGAGGCGTTGTGACGTTGATTAAACATATCGATACTATGTTGGAATGCCTTGATATCGATATGTCGTGTATGCGCGTATGCGCTAGCTTGAACTAATAACTGCTCAATGTTGATAGACATCAAACTTAATCGTTGTTGATGATCGGCAAGTCTGGCGCTGTATTCAAACAATGCCAATCTTGCTTGTCGATCTAAAGTCAGATTAAGATCGTTTAAAATGCAGTTTAACCATTGGTCGTATTCAACCAGGCTGACTTCATTTAAGTCAACTTCGTTGATGAGCTCCCCCAAAAGAGGGAAATGATTTGAAAAACTAGGTTCACCTAACCAGCAGTGACCATATTGGTTACTAGAACCAATGAGGATGATTTTGCAGTTTAAAGAAAGGGCAGGAAGGCTCGAATGCACCTGATACTCTTTCTTATCGAGGATCTCAAGCAGCAACTCCCATAGCGCTTCACGTTTCCAGATAGAATCAGCACACACAAATAGGTAATGACAGTTGGCAAGAGCCCCCGCTTTATACTGCTTGGTGTTTTCATCATAACGACCAACAAGATCATGCTTCTTGATCGTACCAGAAAGGTATTGATATTGAGTTTGTTTGGTCGCAATAACGGTGTCATTAGAAGTGACTTCGGCCTCAAGCCAAGCGGTAGTGTTGTCTTGTAGTATAAGGCGTTTATTTGGGAATACGCCTTCTGTATGAACAAGTGCATTGATGATGTATTTACGATTACAGCCAGAAAAATCGGCTAAATACATATGCTGGTCGTGAGTGCGGCCTAAAAGTTTGAATGCATCACGCACACGCGATTGACCGATTAGCCGCATCTCTGGTGAACTTTCATTAACTAAATCCGCAGGTAATGTAAATTGCGGTTTAAGTGCAGCTGTGGGAATAATGTTTGAGTTCATATATATCATGTAAGTTTTTCTACTAAATCGATATTACCATAGTATTGCTGCTAGCTATCAAGTAAGTCTGTATTAGTCGTCACCATAACATTCTGAGCGCGAGTGCTGCTGATAGGAGGAAGAACCACCAATTTGACTGTAAGATAGGCAGTTGTGCCGTTACACGAAAATTATCAAGTATTTGGTATTTACAATTAAAGCTTAAACGCCTAGTATCTACGGCGTTCGGAGAGATGGCAGAGTGGTCGAATGCACCGGTCTTGAAAACCGGCATGGGTTTGTAGCCCATCTAGGGTTCAAATCCCTATCTCTCCGCCACATTAAAGAAGGCAGCCTAATAGGCTGCCTTTTTGCTTTCTGGCTAACTCATTGTTATTGAAAGCGATATACATTATTGTCATGTTGGCGCTTGTGTAAAATTATCTTTCTAATTTGAAGTATATGGGCTAAATTAGACTGAATAAGTTAGCTTGATTCTAGTTTGATTCAAGCCAGATTCATTTTAAGGTAGAGCAGCTTTGATATCAGTATATTTGGTCGATGACCATGAGCTCGTACGCACCGGTATTCGACGGATTTTAGAAGACGAACGTGGAATTAAAGTCGTAGGTGAGGCCGGTGACGGAGAGACCGCGGTTCAATGGTGTCGTAAAAACGAAGCTGATGTCATTTTAATGGACATGAATATGCCGGGTATTGGGGGCTTAGAAGCCACTCGTAAAATACTCAGATTTCAAGCGCATGCTAAAATTATCGTACTGACGATACATACTGAAGATCCTTTTCCCACTAAAGTGATGCAAGCAGGAGCGTCTGGTTATCTAACCAAAGGGGCTACCTCGCCGGAAGTGATGCAAGCTATTCGACAAGTGGCACATGGACAGCGTTACTTATCGCCAGAAATTGCTCAGCAAATGGCGCTGAGTCAATTTAATCAGTCGGAAGACAATCCATTTAAAACCCTTTCTGAAAGAGAACTGCAGATCATGTTGATGATCACCAATGGTGAAAAAGTCAGTGATATTTCAGAGCAACTCAACTTAAGTCCCAAAACGGTTAACAGTTATCGCTATCGTTTGTTCGCAAAATTAGGTATTGGTGGTGATGTTGAACTCACTCGATTAGCCATACGCTATAAAATGCTCGATACTGGCCAGTTCTAATTAGAGTCTATAGATAAATAAAGAGCGTATGACAGCAGCGTTTAATTCAGATGAGTTTTTGCAAACGGTGACATCTTCGCCTGGTGTTTACCGGATGTATGATGTTGCAGATACCGTTATTTATGTCGGTAAAGCAAAAGATCTTAAAAAGCGGTTATCTTCCTATTTTCGTAAAAATTTAGCCAATGTAAAAACTCAAGCATTGGTATCAAGAATCGTCAATATCGATGTCACAGTCACGCACAGTGAAACCGATGCTCTCATTCTAGAAAACGATTATATAAAGCAGTACATGCCTAAATATAATGTACTGCTTAGAGATGATAAGTCCTATCCCTATATTTTATTAAGTAACCATAAGCACCCAAGGCTCTCTTATCACAGGGGTCCTAAAAGAGATAAAGGCCAATATTTTGGACCTTATCCTAATGGTGGCGCTGTGCGTGAGAGTTTGCATCTACTGCAAAAAATATTCCCAATTCGTCAATGTGATGATTTGTATTACAAAGCAAGATCTCGTCCTTGCTTGCAGTATCAAATTGGTCGTTGTAGTGCACCGTGCGTAGATCTTATATCGCCTAAAGACTATCAAGAACAAGTCACATTAGCTGGGCTGTTTTTAAAAGGTAAAGATCAACAGGTTACCAAAGCACTTGTCGAAAAGATGGAGCAAGCGGCCAGTGAACTCCATTATGAAGACGCTGCTCGTTACCGAGACCAGATCACAGCGCTAAGGCGAGTTGCGGAGCAACAAGAGGTGTCTCACTCTTCTGGTGATATGGACGTGATAGGTGTTCACTTCGCATCTGGAGTGGCTTGTTTTCATCTGTTGTTTATTCGTGAAGGAAAGATTTTTGGTAGCCGAAGTTACTATCCAAAAGTGCCGGTTGATACGGAATTGTCTGAAGTGTTACGCGCCTTCATGTTTCAATTTTATCTTAATTCGGACAGCCAACGAATAACGCCTAAAGAGATCCTTGTCAGTGACGCTTTTGAAGAGCAAGGGCAACTTGCTGATGCCATTAAAGCTGCTCAAGAAAAAAAAGTAGATATAAAGAGTCAAGTGCGAGGCGAACGTGCCCGTTTCTTGCGGTTAGCGTTAACCAATGCGACCAATGCGGTTAATACCAGGCTGTCACATAAGAATACCGTTGAGCAACGCTTCTTGTTACTAGAAGAAGCGATTGAAGTCAGTCATAAAATACAGCGAATGGAATGTTTTGATATCAGCCACACCATGGGGGAAAGTACGGTTGCTTCTTGCGTTGTATTTAACAGAGAAGGTCCGCACAAAGCCGATTACCGTCGTTATAATATAAATGGCATTACTCCCGGGGATGACTACGCTGCAATGAAGCAAGCCATTAGTCGCCGTTTTGATAAGGTTGTTAGTGGTGGCAAGATACCTGATATTTTGTTTATTGATGGCGGAATAGGGCAGTTACGCATCGCCCAAAAGATAGTAGATGAGAAATTTGTTGCGTTAGATCACGCGCCTACATTAATTGGTGTTGCCAAAGGGGAAGGCAGAAAACCTGGCCTTGAAACATTGATCTATGGCGAAAATGAAGTGTCTTTTTCCCTGCCCGCAGATTCCGGTGCCCTACACTTGATCCAACAAATACGTGATGAGTCACACCGCTTTGCGATTACAGGGCATCGTAATAAACGGCAGAAAACCCGCAATACCTCTTCACTAGAATCTATTGAAGGAGTGGGGCCTAAAAGACGTAAGGCATTATTGCAACATTTAGGCGGTTTACAGGAAGTTAAGGGGGCGAGCGTAGCAGAATTGGGAAAAGTACCTGGTATCAGCTTAGAAATGGCACAAACAATACATGATGCATTGCGAGGGTAGTAAAATTAAGGCAAGATTAGCGCAGATTTTGAATTCTAGGTTTTATAATGCCGTTTAACATTCCTATTGCGTTAACACTTTTCAGGTTGTTACTGTTACCAGTGTTTATCGTTCTTTTTTACATGCCTGACAGTTGGGCCCTTTTCGCCGCAGCTTTTGTTTTCTGGTTAGCCGCGGTTACCGATGCGCTCGATGGATACGCTGCACGAAAACTAAAACAATCGACTCGATTTGGTGCTTTCCTTGACCCCGTAGCTGACAAAATCATGGTGACCACTGCATTAGTTCTGCTAGTGGCTCAATACGATAGTGTGTGGTTGACATTACCGGCATTATTTATGATTGGCAGGGAGATTGTTATTTCTGCTTTAAGAGAGTGGATGGCTGAAATAGGTAAACGAGGCACTGTAGCCGTCTCTTGGATCGGTAAATATAAAACAGCGGCACAGATGACTGCGATTACAGGATTAATATGGCAGCCAAACGATTTTATTACTTATAGTGCATTTGGTTTGTTTTATGTTGCTGCAGTTCTCACTTTTTGGTCAATGATGAGCTATATACTTGCCGCTTGGGGCGATTTAACAGCCGAGTAGCTCGTTTTAAAATCAATGAGATTAATTAGTGCGCAAGCAGTTGTTTATCTCTAAATATAGCGTTGACTCTTCGATAT